>CAYXDR010000200.1:0-6174 GCA_964463515.1 uncultured Desulfobacteraceae bacterium
TGAGGGGGCTGGGCTACGAAATTCACGCCATCGGGGACTGCGCGGAACCCCGGAATGTGAAGTCTGCAATACTGGAGGGGGCTTTACTCGGCAGGTCCCTGTAGAAGAAGCTTCTTACATTGCTTTATGATCGAAGCGTTTCAAACTCCCGAATTAGATCTTCTCCGTGGGAGTCGATAAAGCGGTCCAGATCTTTGTCCCATTGCTCCATCACATGTATGCCCTGCTTTTTGAGAAAGCGATTTTCGAGAATCGCGTTGGACGGCATTTTAACCGCCCCTGACGAGCCTTTGACCGGGTCCACCTTTACATCGAGGGCCAAAAGCTGGAACAGTCGGACAGCGAAATCATAAAGGCTGCAGTATCCTTCTGCGGAAGCATGGTAGGTGCCCCTGCCCTCTTTATTTATGATTTCGACTATCTGGTGGGCAAGTGTCCGGCTCCATGTCGGTGAGCCTATCTGATCGACCGGGACTTTGATGGATCCTTTTCTGCCCCTGGCTGCTTGTTCGACCAAGGTTTTGACGAAACTGTTTCCGTTTTTTCCATAAAGCCAACCCGTGCGTATAATCACATGGTAGGGGGCGTTTTCTCTGACCGCAACCTCGCTGTCCCTTTTCAGTCTACCATACCCGGACAATGGATTTGCAACGTCGTCCTCGAAATATGGCTGCGGCACGACTTTCGTACCATCAAATATGGAATAACATGAGACGTGAACCATCTTGTAACCGTAGCGACCGGAACACTGTGCAAGATTTCTCGGGCCTTCTACATTGATTTTACTGATGGAAAGTTCATCCTGTTCACAGGTGGCCATATCGTTGAATCCTGCACAGTTCACCACTACATCGGCATTGAGTTTATGCAGCCCTTCTGTGCACTTATCCCAACTGGTGATATCCATTTTTGTCTTGTCCGGAGTAATCACCTGATACTGTTCTTCGAAGACGTCCTTGCAGTCACTGCCCAGCATGCCGCTGCTTCCAGTGAGTATGACTTTCATAAGCTTCGTCCTCCATAAATGAACCGGTTCGCGTCAGGCAGATCATTGTCCATCGGGATATTCCGGGGCGCCGCGAGTAGAAAAGGCATAAAACTGAAAAGAACTATCCAGCGTTTTTTTCTTTAAACAGTCACCCGTTGAAATTTCATCTGGAAAAATGACCCAATTGACAATATTATCTTAATGGATAACGTTAAGGACGCAGGACTGAAAATCAAGAGGTGAACCACAACGGGACTCAGAATTGCCGGATCTTTTTTTTTGCGCCTGTTTTGTAACTTTTTCGTTATTTCAGCCTCTGAATAAGGATAGGCGGTAGATTACGAATTTTCGGCGGCACACTACGTGCCAGCCATATATTTTGATATTATGGAGATGTGAACGATGCCTATTTACGAGTATAGATGTAAATCCTGCAACGAAGTTTTCGAACAGTTGGTGTTTTCTTCAAACGAGGAATCGAGCCTGAGCTGCCCGGTATGCGGCAGCGGGGATGTGCACAGGCAAATGTCGTGTTTTTCGGCAGGCCAGTCAGCATCGGGGGCAATATCGGGAAGCTCTGGAAGCTGTTCCACGTCTTCCGGTTTTTCGTGAGCCTGATCCCGGCGCGGCGGTTCGCCGCGCGGCCTTATAGTGTAGGGTAAACTGCTTTTTCCGGCGCTAGCAATTGCTGGAGTCTCATCAAAATCGAAAGATGTGCAAGCGGCCTGGGGGAAGAGGGAGGGAAATCCCGGCCTCGGCCGCAGCATTGATCTGGATGGAGAAGTGAGGGTAATATGAATTTATGGATTTTGATTCTGGTGGTCGTCGCTTGGTTCATACTCCAGGCGGTTGTACTTCCGAAACTAGGTGTTTCCACGTGAATGCGGCCGGGTTGCCAGGTCGGCGACACCGATGAATCTGTTTCATCAAAAAAGAATACCCAGGTCCAAAAAAACGGTGACCTATGAAATCCGGGCTTTACCCGGTGGAAGACCGAAGTTCCGGGGTAAAGGGAGCCTCAACAACCATTTGAGCTTTGCCCATGACGAGCACGCCTTTTCCCTCGGGCTTCATCCTGAGATTTCCGTTTTCGTCGTGTACCAGACCACGGATATATGTGATATACCCGTTTGTGAATTCCAGGGTGGATACTTCTAGAAACATCTCACTCCCCGTGCGGGTTATTTTGAACCCGCCGTCTATCAGTTCATAACGGCAGCCACCGGGGTTTTCACTTATCCTGTTCCAGGTTATTTCCACACACCTTTCCCCGGAAGCATCGAAGAGGCGCCCGTGAACCCTGTGTGTTTTTTCTCCAGGCAGGACCGGATCTGCAAGGAAGAAAAAGGCCTCCTGCGAGCCTGGGTCGCCGACTGCGAAACCTGGAGTGGTCATTGAGTTAACAATATAATTGTGGTGCGCGCTTATCCTGCTTTCTTTATAGTTCAAAATTAAAACCTCAGAACCCTTTTCTCTTTTTTAATGCTTCGATCATGCGTGGGATAAGTTCTCCGGCATCCCCGACAATTCCTACATCGGCAATCGAGAAAATCTGTGCTTCAGGGTCCCTGTTGATCGCCACGATTGTCTCGGCACCCTGGATGCCCGTAACATACTGCAGGGCACCTGATGTGCCTACAGAGACAAGAAGCTTCGGTTTTACGGTTTTTCCGGTCTGCCCCAGCATTCTGTCGGGTTCAGCCCAGCCAGCGAGAACGGCGGGCCTGGTGGCACCTACTTCACCTCCTAAAAGCTCTGCCAGTTCCTTAAGTTTTTGAAAATCTTCGTAAGAGCCCAAGCCCATTCCGCCCGCAACTACTACGGATGAGTCTTCGAGTTTTATTTCCCCCGGTTTCTGGCGTCTGCTTCGAATAATTTCAATGGCTGTCTCCGGCACCGCGATAATTTCCGGATATACAATCCGGGCCGTAGCAGCATGGTCGTGGGGCCGTTCATTGAAAACTCCTGGATGGACCGTGGCCATTTGGGGCCTACGTTCAGGAGTTATTACGTCTGCAAGCAACTCTCCACCCCAGGCCGGCGTGGTTTGAATCAACAGGCCTGATGCTTCGTCGATTCCGAGCGCCACACAATCAGCACTGAGTCCGGTTTTGAGCCGTTTAGCAAGCCTCGGGAAAAATTCTCTTCCGAATGTCGTGGCCCCGGCCAGAAGAACGCGCGGTTTGAAAAAGTCAACCCAGCGGGACATTATGTTTGTATATGCATCCACACTGTAGTCTTTAAGGTCCGGATGTTCGGCCACAACCACAATGTCGGCTCCGTGGGCCACGTATTCCATGGCAAACTGATTCACGTCGTGCCCGAGAACGGTAACGGCCAGTTCGCAGCGCATGTTTTCGGCAAGCGCCCTGCCCTTCGCTATAAGCTGCAGTGTGACTCGGTTCTCAAAGTAGTTTCGGTAATCCCCGAAAACCCACACCCCGCCGCATATGTCATTGCTCTTTGTCATTTGCCTCATCGATGATGTTTAGTGCTTCGAATGTGCTGATCAATATGTCGCATAGAACTTCGGGAGGGCCGTAATGAGGTTTTTTACTGTTCTTTCTCGATGGAGGCATTCGAAGCGAAGACACCATCGTGGCAGAACCCTTCAGGCCGACTTGGTCTGCCTCAAGTCCAAGTTCATGCCTGTCGGCCGTTTCAATACGGGCTGAAGAAAAGGCCTTTTCAAGTGCCCCCAATGTAATGTCGGGCACCGGTGATGCGCTGTCGGCCACGGTCATAAGGGCCGGAAGCCGAAGCCTGATGGTATCCAGGAAGCCGTCACCAGCACGTTCGACCACAAGACAGTCATCTCCCAGGCGTACTTCAGTAACCCCGCAAACCTGAGGCAGCCTGAGTTGCTCGGCAATTTGGGGGCCTACGTGACCGGTATCGCTGTCTACAGTGTGCATCCCGCAAAGAACGAGATCGGGTTGAGGCTGCATTCGGCCTATCGCTGCAGCCAGTACAGTGGAAGTCGCCAGGGTATCGCCGCCGGCAAAGTCTTTATCCGTGAGAAGCAGCGCATAGTCGGCTCCAGCTGCCAGAGCCTCTCTCAGAGCCTCTTCGCTCTGTGGCGGGCCCATGGTGACAACAGAAACCTTCCCTCCGACTTCACTCCTTAGCTTCAACGCTGTTTCGAGAGCTACCATGTCAAGAGGGTTAACGATGCTTTCAACGCCCTCTCTGAGCACCGTCATTCTCTCACGATCAATTCTAATGGCCGGAACATCCGGCACCTGCTTGATACATACTACTATATTCATCGTTATTTAGCGCCCAGCAGAGATCTGGCGATAACCATCCTCTGCACCTCCGAAGTTCCCTCATAAATTTCGCAAACCTTTGCATCACGGTAGTAGCGCTCAACCGGATAGGCTTTAGTGTAGCCGTATCCCCCGTGTATTTGAACTCCCAGCCTGGAAGCATCGACGGCCGTCTCACTCGCATTCAATTTGGCCATCGCAGAGTAGGCCGAAGACCGTGTGCCTGCACCTTTCAAATTACAAGCCCGGTAGGTCAGAAGGCGCGCAGCATCTATCCGGGTGGCGATATCGGCAAGCATATTCTGGACTGCTCCAAAAGAAGAAATCTTCTTTCCGAACTGTCTCCTTTCTCCAGCGTACTTCAGCGAAACATCGAGACACGCCTGGGCGATGCCGAGAGCCTGTGCCGCTATCCCTATTCTGCCGACATTCAGGGTTTCAAGAGCAAGCTTCAATCCCCGGCCTTCGCCGCCGAGCAAGTTTTCTTCAGGGACCCAACAATCATGCAGTGAAATGGGGCAGACCGGGTTTCCACGCATGCCCATGAGTTCTTCCGGCGGCCCTTTGAGCACCCCGTCCCTTGATGACTCCACCAGAAACACGGAAAATGCCCGTTTGGCCCCGGAGCCGTTCATGGCGGCAAATATCAAATTGATTTTGGAAATGCCTCCGTTGGTTACAAACACCTTGTTTCCGTTCAGCAAATAACCGTCTCCGGATCTGGTTGCAGACGTTTCAAGAGATGAGGGATCCGAACCGGCATTAGGCTCCGTAAGGCAGAACGTCCCGATGGATTCGCCTGTGGCCATAGGCCTCAGGAAGCGGTTTATTTGATCCTGGTTTCCAAAATTTATCAAAGGATATACAGCCACGCCGTTATGTACGGCAACGCATAACCCCATCGCCGCATTGGCACGAGAAACTTCTTCGATCACGATGGCGTAGCTGACAGAGTCTAGATTCGCTCCTCCATGTTCAACAGGCGCTTCAAGCCCGAAGTATTGAAGTTCCGCCATCCGTGCGGCTGCTTCCGCCGAAAAACATCCGGTGGAATCCATTTCAACGGCCGCAGGAGCAAGTCGACACTGAGCAAACCTCCTCACCGTTCTACGGATGACCGCTTGCTTCATCGTAGGTTCAAGACGCATGATTTACCCATTTCATCACGGGTGGACTAAAGTAAAACAAAGGTTTCATTCCCCATTTTGACTTTTTACGGAGCCATCAATAATAAGAAGAACGCCTCTTTTTCTCCCTGCGCCCGAAGATAAGCCCGATCACCAGCCCGCAAACAAGCACGACGGCGCCGGTGGCAAACCATTTCGTCCGTTCCATTGACCGCAGCACCCGGTTTTCTTCAGTCAGCTTCTCAAGTCTTTTTAAATTAGATTCAAACTCTGATTTCATATCAGCATACTGTTCTTTAAGCGAAAGATATTCGGAAGCCCCTGATTTAAGGCTTTCATACTGCTGCTGGAGTTCTTCAAGTTCCGCCCTGGTTGTCACAAGGTCGGACTTCCGACGCTCGGCGGCGTTCTTGAGTCCCTCCCAGTTTCCTTCTATGGAAGCCAGCGTGTTCTTGAGCCTTTCGTTTTCGGCTTTCAGTGCTTCAGTCTGCATTTTCCAGGGAGCTCTCGAAATCAGGTATCTATTCAGCACCCATCCTTCGATGATTTCCCCTGGAGCGGACGGGATCCTAATAAGGGTCCATCCTGCTTCAGATCTAACTGCATCCAGCCGCTGCCCGGATTCCAGCATCCGGATAATTTTGTGATCGGTGCTGGGTCCCGATCGACAGGTGACTTTGAAAGAATCGGTGACATAAACAGTTTCAGCGAGTGTCGTTCCCGCCGCCGGGCCGCTGAGAAGGCCAGCCATTGCAACTATGACGAATATGGACTTCTTCATTGGTAATCC
>CAYXDR010000201.1:0-4902 GCA_964463515.1 uncultured Desulfobacteraceae bacterium
CGGGGTCGAAAAGGCTGCCGATCAACGGCCGATACCGATCCCGATAGCGACCCCGGCCCCGAGGGACATCGTTATTTTGACTTTTTACGACTTCATCAATGTTTTCTTCCATGCACAGGGAATTCCGGGCCGGTTAAGCATTCGGATAACGGCCCGGGTTGAAATAGTTACGGTAAATGGATATATTCTTAAAAAAGTTAAAAAGTACCGGCCGATGATCGGCTGGTCGCGTCAGGCGCGGATCCGGGGGTTGCCCTCCGGCGGGTTTTGCAAAATAAACTACGATGCCTGTGAAAGGAGTATCATGACAAAAGAGATTATAACCGGGGATCATTCTAATTCTACTGAAAAGGTCCCTGATCAAAAAGAACTGGAAAAAGAGTTAAGCGAATATCTGGCCAAGAAATACGGAGACCGGGTTAAGATTATTTCCCCGATGGTGTTTCCTAAGACGGAATCATCCGGGGGAGACAGGGATATGACCGAAGGAGGCGATGGTTCATTTGACCTGTTGCCTGAAGAACTTGAGCGGTACCTTGAACGTTTCGTGGTAAAACAGAATGATGCGAAAGCTGTCCTTTCCACGAAAGTTTGTACTCATTTCAACCGTATAGCTTATTTTAACACCGGAGGCGGCAAGGACAAAAGCAGCGGGGTTGGAATGATAAAGAACAATGTTCTGATGATCGGCCCGACAGGCGTCGGCAAGACCTACATGATCAAGCTGATCGCCCAAAAGCTGGGAGTGCCGTTTGTCAAGGGCGACGCTACCAAGTTCAGTGAAACCGGGTATGTAGGCGGGGATGTAGAAGACCTGGTGAGAGACCTGGTTTATGAGGCGGGGGACGATATATCGTCCGCCGAAAACGGTATTATTTATATAGATGAAATAGACAAGATCGCATCTTCTCGAAATATTATGGGACACGATGTTTCCCGTACCGGGGTTCAGAGGGCGTTACTGAAGCCGATGGAGGAAACAGATGTGGATTTGAAGGTACCGCACGATCCGGTGTCTCAAATCCAGGCTATTGAACACTTTCGAAGGACTGGAAAGAAGGAAAAAAGGGTGGTGAACACGCGCAATATTCTGTTTATAATGAGCGGCGCGTTCGGGGACCTGGCTGAGATTATCCGGCGAAGGCTCCAGAAACAGGGGATCGGGTTCGAAGCAGACGTGCGTTCGCCCGAGGTTCCATGGGAGATCCTCAAGGAAGTCAAGGCACAGGACCTCATCGAATTCGGCTTCGAGTCCGAGTTTGTAGGCAGGCTTCCTGTGGTCGTGGTTTTTGATGAGTTGACGAAGGAAGATCTGTTCGAGATACTGTCCAACCCGAATAACCCGATTATCATCAGCAAGCGGCTGGATTTCAGTGCCTATGGAATTGAAATAAAATTCGAGAAGCAAGCTCTTGAAATGGTAGCTGAAATCGCGGCAGGCGAAAAAACGGGAGCGCGGGGTATAGTAAGCGCCATAGAACGCGTGCTCATACCTTTTGAAAAAAGACTTCCTTCGACCAGTTTCAAGAAGCTGCTGGTTACACCTGGACTGGTGAAAGACCCGGAAGCATTTCTCGCCAAAATGCTGGATCACGGACGTGATGCGGACTACGAACGCCGTTTCGAGGTGGAAGCGGCCGACGAAATCAATCGCCTGATATCCTACATGGAATCCAGGATCGAGGATTTCATGCACCCTTCGATCAAGGAGTTCAGCCGGCGCAAGAGGGAGCTGGTTGCCGAACTTTACCTGAAGATATGCACGGATCTGAACCGTGCATTCGAGGAATTCGTGGTGATGTACGAAGAGGTAAAGGGTCAGGAGTCGGCTATGCGTAACGAGATGGATCTTCAGGTGACATTCGATGAGAGCGCGGTCGAAGAAATTATCCACCAGGCTGTCCTGACCGGCCAGGCAGCCGGCCCGCTGGCCCTGCAGGTGGTGAAGCGGTTGGAATATGGCCTGAAACTGGTCAAGGACCGGGCAGGCGTGCAGGATTTTGTTATCAACGACGAAGCGGTGAAGGATATGGAATTCTTCATCAATAAACTGATAAAGCAATATTACCGGCAGGAGGAGCATCCCTTCTTCGAAGCCGGAGAAAGGGCCCAATGATAGGGATTTCTAAACTTTACTGCGGAACGGTTGAGCCGTCGGATGCTCTTCGTTACCGGAGGAAGGCCGGGGATCTGCCGTCTCACCTGCTTCAGTTTTCCATCGACAAGAAGCCCGTTGTGGTTTGGAACGTTACACGGGCCTGCAACCTGAAATGCGTTCATTGTTATGCAGGCGCGGTGGATAGGGCAGGCGAAAAGGAATTGAGCCATCAGGAGGCCGTCGGGCTGCTGGATGATCTTTCCAATTTCGGCGCCCCTGTAGTGCTTTTCTCGGGGGGCGAGCCCATGATGCGGCCTGATATCACGAAGCTCGCCTCTTACGCGGTCAAGCGCGGAATGAGGGCAGTGATATCCACCAACGGCACCTTGATTTCCCGTGACAGGGCCTCCGCCCTCAAGGATGTCGGTCTGTCCTACGTCGGGGTGAGCCTGGACGGACTCGAGGATGTCCATGACCGATTCAGGGGAAAGCGGGGTGCGTTCGCCGCTGCGATGGAGGGAATCGAAAACTGTCAGGAAGTGGGGTTGAAAGTGGGACTCCGCTTTACGATAAACCGTCTTAACGCGATGGAAATCCCCGCCATCTTCGATCTTCTCGAGAAGCTTGGTATTCCGAGGGCATGCTTCTACCATCTTGTTTATGCAGGCAGGGGCACGGAACTGATGGACCAGGACCTTGATCACGAACAGACCAGGCGGGCCGTGGACCTCATAATCGATCGAACCAAAGACCTGCATGACAGGGGTATGCCCAAAGAGATCCTCACCGTGGACAATCATGCCGACGGTCCTTATCTCTATCTCCGGATGCTGCGGGAAGGAAACCCGAGAGCCCCGGAGGTGCTGGAACTGCTCAAGATGAACGAAGGAAACAACTCGGGCAGGGCAATAGGCTGTGTAAGCTGGGACGGTACGGTATATGCCGACCAATTCTGGCGACACACCCCTTTTGGAAACATACGCGAAAGGCCGTTCAGCGAGATTTGGACGGATCTTTCAAATCCTCTGATGAAAAAACTCAAGAATAAAAAACAGTATATAACCGGCAGGTGTGCCGATTGCCGGTGGCTCGATGTGTGCAGCGGAAATTTCAGGGTTAGGGCCGAGGCTGCCACAGGCGATCTCTGGGCCCCTGATCCTGCGTGTTATCTGACCGACGAAGAAATAGAAGTTGTTTAACGGAGTTAAAAATGGCTTTTCCTGTAGACAGACCAAGAAGGTTGAGAAGAAATGAAACAATCAGGCGCCTGGTTCATGAAACGGCGTTGACACCCAATGATTTCATCCTGCCGCTTTTTGTAGTGGAAGATGTTGACGAGACATACAGGCAGCAGATAAAGAGCATGCCGGACTGCTACCACCTGAGCCCACAGCTGGCCGCTAAAACAGCGGAAGAGGCATACAAGCTAGGCGTCCAGGCAGTGATCCTTTTCGGACTTCCTGCCAAAAAGGATGCAACCGGATCAGGGGCCTGGTCCGAGGATGGCGCGGTCCAGCGTTCGGCCGCAGAGATCAAGAGCGTATGCCCCGAGATCTGTGTCATTTGCGACACCTGCCTGTGCGAGTACACCGATCACGGCCACTGCGGGGTGATAAAAGACGGCTCGGTCGACAACGACGCTACGATCGAACTTTTGGCGAAAACTGCGCTCAGCCAGGCCAGAGCGGGGGCTGATATTATTGCACCATCGGATATGATGGATGGACGGGTGCAGGCCATCCGGAAGGCTTTGGACGCAGACGGCTTTCATGAAACTATAATAATGTCCTACGCAGCCAAATTCGCCTCGTCTTTTTACGGTCCCTTCAGAGAGGCTGCGGATTGCGCACCTTGTTTTGGCGACAGAAAATCGTACCAGATGGACCCAGGTAATGCGCGTGAGGCGATCAAAGAGATGGTCCTAGATTTGGATGAAGGCGCGGACATCCTGATCGTGAAGCCTGCATTGCCGTATCTTGATATTTTGAGGGAGGCGCGCAACAGGTTCCTTGTACCGTTGGCCGCCTACCAGGTTTCCGGTGAATACGCCCAGATAAAATATGCGGCGTCGGCCGGCCTCGTCGACGAAGTGAGCATAATGATGGAAAGCCTCACATCGATTAAACGGGCCGGTGCGGACATGATTATAACCTACTTCGCGATGAACGCCGCCCGGTTGCTGATCGAGCAGATGAACGGCTGAGGTGGGCCGGGCGACCATATCCAGACTTCCCGCACCGGGAGGAAGGGAGACGGAATTGATTCCTGCCAGCCGGTTTCACCGGGCCTGGGTGGTGCTCGCCCTCTGTTTCATTACTCTTTTTATCAATTATTCCGTAAGGCTGGGCTATGGGGTCATTCTGCCGGAAATGCTGAAGGCATTGAATCTCGGGAGGGCCGGCGGCGGGACGATTTATAATGCCTACCTACTGATATATATTTCTCTCACTCCCTTCACCGGTTATTTGACTGACCGCTACGGCGCAAGGCGGGTGATAACCGTCTGCATTTTCATCCTTGCGCTGGGGGTGGGTTTGATGGGTACGGCAGGCAGCCTCTTGAGCTCCTGCCTTTTTTTCGGCATTGCCGGGTTAGGCGCAACCGGAATATGGACCCCTGTGCTCACCGTGGTGCAGCGTTGGTTCGCGCCGCGCCGAAGGGGGCTGGCGGTTGGAATTCTTTCCACCGGCTACGGTCTCGGTTTTGCGTCCATAGGGCTTGCTTTCCCATGGATCCTCGATCATTTCGACTGGCGGTGGGCCTGGTTTTTCCTGGGAGGTGCCGCCCTCATAATGACAGCGGCA
>CAYXDR010000201.1:4912-6152 GCA_964463515.1 uncultured Desulfobacteraceae bacterium
AACGGTTTTTTCCTTCGCAGTGACCCGGCATCGTCAGGGCTTTCGCCTTGGGGAGAGGCCGCTTACGGCGATACCCCGAAGGCATCCAGCCCGGCGCACACCACTCTGAACCATCTGCCGGCCATATTTCGAAGCAGCCGCTTCTGGCTCATAGGATTGTCATATTTCTGCATTGCCTACAGCCTTTACGGGATAACAACTTTCATGGTCGATTATGCTGTGAACCAGTTGGGATTTCCCATGGAACAGTCAAGCCTTCTTGCCACCGTTCATGGAGCATGCCAAGCGCTTGGTGTACTGACCGTTCTTCCTCTTTCGGACAGGCTCGGCCGCAGGAAGACGATCATGATCTCGAACGGGGTCATAGCCGCAAGCCTTGCCGCAATTCTTGCGGCGGCCGATTCATGGGTGCTTTTGTGTGTATCCATAGGGGTAATGGCTGTGTTTTACGGCGCCACTTTTCCTTTGTACGGAATATGCGCCGGGGATTATTTCCCGAAAAAATTCATGGCCACGGTGATAGGGGCATGGACCCCGTTTTACGGGCTGGGGGCAGTGACTGTTCACTGGGTGGGCGGGGGCCTTGCGGATGCAACCGGCGTGTATACCCACAGTCTTTTAATTTGCATATTCATGAGCCTGGCGGCCGTGTTTTTGATGGCGGGCGTAAGAGAGACATCCTCCCGTTCTTGAATCGTTGTCTTGACTGGTTCGTTGCCAAAATTCTTGACAAAACCGGTTGTTTTTATATTGATGATGCATACAAAAGTCGGCAAGCGGCGAATTTTTGCGATGTAGAAAGGACCTGTAATCGGGTTGGAAAGCAAGGGAGACTGCATACACATGAAGGATGTCATCAGAACCTGGGCACAGCGTTATCTGTATGATCCGCAGATTTTTATCCTCGGCTTTCTTCTTCTATTGATCTTCGGTTTTATTTATCTACTTGGAAACGCCCTTTTACCCGTTTTTGCAGGCGTGGTGATCGCATACCTTCTCGATGGAATGGTCGCCCTTCTTCAACGTCTGAAAATGCCGAGAAAGATCGCGGTTATCCTCGTTTTCATGGTATTCATGGCATGTCTGCTGGTGCTCCTGCTGGGGCTTCTCCCTCTTCTTTCCCGCGAGGTGGGGGACCTTCTTCAAAGGTTGCCGGCTATGGTTTCAAGTGGGCAGAAAGAGCTGCTCCATTTGGCGGATCGGTATCCGGAAGTTATAACCGAGCAGCAGATCAGGCAGA
>CAYXDR010000202.1:0-2735 GCA_964463515.1 uncultured Desulfobacteraceae bacterium
TACCGATCCCGATAGCCACCTCGACCCCGAGGGACATCGTTATTTTGACTTTTTACGACCTCATCAATTTTCGCTCGGCGAATACTCCGGGACAATTTCCTTCAGCTTCTGCCTGATAAGCTTGATGTCGTATGTACGTGCGGTGTCTATCAATTCATCGATATGCCCGTTAACCGATATGAAATCGCAGTGCCTTCCGCGGATGACACGGATTTTATCGTGGCGGGTCGAAACGATCCCTTCCCCTTCGGTGATCAGTTCTTCGTGGAGTTTTTCACCGGGCCTGAGCCCGATAAAGCGGATAGAAACATCCTTGCCCGGTTCGAAACCGTTCAGACGCACGAGGTCGCATGCCATATCCGCTATCCGAACCGGTTTTCCCATCTCCAGTATGAAAATCTCTCCGCCTTCCCCCATGGCACCTGCCTGGAGAATAAGCTGCGAGGCCTCGGACACACTCATAAAATAACGTGTTATATCAGGGTGGGTAACGGTGATGGGAAGCCTGTTCTTGATCTGTTCCATGAAAAGCGGGATCACGGATCCCGAGCTTCCCAGGACATTTCCGAAACGCACCGAAACAAAACGGCTCTCGATTCCCCTGCCGGCGCATTCCACGAGCATTTCGGCGACCCTTTTGGTGGCCCCCATTACGCTCGAGGGCCGGACAGCCTTGTCCGAGGAAACCAGGACAAACCGCTCCGGGGAGATCTCACGGGCAGCGGATATAAGATTACGGGTCCCCTGTACGTTGGTAAGAACGGCCTCCCAGGGATTCATCTCCTGCATAGGCACATGCTTCAAGGCTGCGGCATGAAATATCACATCCGGGTTGAAATCCCGCAGCGTGCGCACCAGGCTTCTTTCATCGCGTATGTTGACCAGGTATGAATTTATCGGGATAAATTCGAACTGCTGCCTGGTGGTGGTCTCCACCCGGAAAAGATTGTATTCCGAAAAATCCAGCAAGCCCAGGGAGCCTGGATGCTGAACCGCCACCTGCCTCACCAACTCCCTGCCGATGGAGCCGCCCGCACCCGTCACCATGATTCGTTTGCCTTGGTAGGTGTTCCTGATCAGCTCTGCGTCGAGCTGGATCAGGTCACGTCCCAGCAGGTCCTCGTAGCGCACTTTACGCACCGCTTTGACAGTCACCCCGCCATTCATGACTTCCCCCAGGCCGGGCATGATCAGGAAGCGTTTACCTGTTTCATAACAAAGGGAAACGACTCTCCGGACCTGATCCCCCGAAGCGGAAGGCATGGCGATCACCGTTTCTTCAAATTGATCTAGATATTTGACGATGGAATCGATTCCACCAAGCACCGTGACACCATGAATGGATTTTCCCCACTTAGACCGGTCGTCGTCCAGAAACCCGACAGGGCGCATTTTCATGGAACGGTTGTCCAGCATGTCCCGTACGACCTTTTCTCCGGCGTTTCCGGCTCCAATAACCATTATCTTACGAAAACCGCCGTCTCCGCCCTTACCTGCCAGGCTCTTGAAAAAATCCTCCGCTTCCTTGTTCAACAATACACGCACCCCCAGACGAATTCCGCCGATAAAAATAAAGGTCAGCACGAAATCTATGCCGATAACCGCGCGGGAAAATCCTTCGAATCGGTAAAAAAACATGAGGTAGGCTGTCAACACGAGTGATGAAAGGGCCACCGCGGCAACGATATTTTTTAAATCCCTTAACCCGGTATAACGCCACATCCCCCTATAAAGACCAAAGAAATAAAATACCACAAGCTTTAAAATAATATAAATCCATAAAATATTTTTAAACGGCTCAACGTATAGTGCAGGCATCTTGCCGTCGAAACGCAGCAGAAAAGCCAAATAAAGCGCTGCTGTCACCATCAGCGCATCGGCAAAAATCATGAAATACAGGTTAGGATTTTTAAGAGGCTTTTTTAAAATGTGCGCCATGGATTGTCGGTCCTGTGCTGAATCCCGGGGCCGGCCTCTGCCCCCGTGTATGGCCGGTGTTTCTTCTCATATCCCAAATTTTCAGTATAACCTCCATAGCACCGGGACTCAACCTAAATCATTTTCCCAAGCCCGCCTCGCGCCCCTTTTTCTCTCAACCTCTCCCTGCCCCCTGCCGGACCGCTGCCGCAGCAAGGGGCAGATAGGCAACGACCAGCCCCGATGCCCCGTCCAAAATCCCCGCCGCTACCAACACGGCTACAGGAAGAAGCCAGAAAATGTTGACCGCTCCGTAGGCCAGCGATACCGGTGCATGTGCACCGAGCCGCAAAGCCATGCGCTGATAGGCATGGCTTCGGTGGGGCAGGTATATCTTTTCCCCCCGCAAAGCCCGGCGCAAGAGGGTCACGGAAGCATCCACCACGAAGGCCCCCAGGAGAATGAGCCATCCCCAGAAAAGCTCCTGCGAATGCCTCCAGCACCCAATGGACAACACGCCCAGCATGGTCCCGATAAAACCACTGCCGACATCTCCCATAAATACCATGGCTTTCGGAAAATTCCAGAACAAAAACCCGGCGCTGGCCGAAGCCAGAAGCACAGGCACCGCGAAAAGGCCGTCTGAAGCCCCGGAAACAAGAGCCAGAACAACCCCGCCGGCGCAAACCGTCACAGCCTCGATTCCGGCAATACCGTCGATCCCGTCCATGAAATTATAGAGATTCAGCACCCAGACAACGTAGAAAGCCGCCGAAATGTGCCCGATCCAACCAGGCTCCACTGTAGTGCCGAAAACA
>CAYXDR010000202.1:2745-3390 GCA_964463515.1 uncultured Desulfobacteraceae bacterium
ACGGACGGCAGCCCCTTGAGACAGAAAACCGCCCACCCCGCCGCGATGAGATGCCCGGCGAGCCTAAAGCCCGCCGGAACATCCCGGATGTCGTCCATCCACCCGATCAGTGCCACAAGCGCACCGGCTCCTGCAAGGGCACGAAAAAGGGAGCCATTTATAATACCCAAGGCCCGAAGCCCGATCAACCCCGCAAGCATCACGAGGACGATTGCCGCACCGCCCCCCCGAGGAGTGGGAACGGCATGAGAGCTGCGCTCGTTGGGGACATCGATCATTTTCCTTGCGGCCGCATATCGCCGGAACACCCCGGTGAGCAGGTATGAAGCAGAAACGGTCAACATGATATAGAGAACAATCAAAACACAGGCACCTTCTCTTTCGCACCTCCCATATGCACCGCATTTGAAACCGCTCTGTCAAATGACACAGGCGGCCTCCACCCCAGGGTGGAGCAGGTATCCGAGATATCCACCTCGAGCGAACCGACCAGCCGCTCCAGGTCTGCCTTTTTCCCGCACGCTCCAGCCGCCAGCATCAGCAAACGCGGGGGCACGGGGAAAAGCCTCGCCGGCAGCCCGGCTGCCCGCGCCATTTTTCGAATCAATTCCGGAGTGGAAACGTCCTGCCCGTCCGAGACCAGGA
>CAYXDR010000202.1:3400-6090 GCA_964463515.1 uncultured Desulfobacteraceae bacterium
CACTGAAATCAAATCAACCAGGTTGGCCCGGGCCACGAGGCTTCGGCTGTTTCTCACCATGGCAAAAGGAAGCGGCACACCCATCCTGACAGCCCGCAGCAGCCTGCCGAAATTCCCCGGCGCACCTGGTCCGTAAACAAGTGGGGGCCGGATAACAACCAGCTCCAGCCCGGTTTCAGCTGCCACCTTCTTCAATTCTGTTTCCGCTTCAAACTTGGATACCGCGTAGGCGCCCGCCGGGCAGGGCGGATCGTCCTTCGTGAAAGGCCGGGAAGTCCGGTTGCCGTTCACCCCTATGGAGCTTATGAAAACGAGCCTTTTTGCCCCGCGCCGCGCCGCGCTTCGCGCCATCCTTGAAGAGCCACGGACATTGACCCTGCGGTACTGCTCCAAGGGACGGCCTGCTTTTTCGTCAATCACGTGAACGCGTGCGGCAAGGTGCACGACAGAATCGAGGTTGTCCACGCCTTCGAGCGGATCCCCCGAAAAGACCAGGTCGCGTTTCAGCCATTGCACGCGCCCCGAACCGACCCCGGAGGCCGGCACACTGCGGGCGCAGGCCAAAACTTCCAGGCCGGCCCTCTCCAGCCTACGTAGAAGCGCGGAACCTATAAAACCGGTGGCCCCGGTCACCAGCACCTTCATTGATCGTCTCCGGGAGGATACGGCTCAGCCCCCACCACTCTCCCCTTTCAAATATTTTTGACCAGAGCCCTGACGGCATAATTACAAAAATGATAAGCACTCCGGCCGAAAGAAAATTTTTCGATCTCCCTGTACACCCGCCATGTATACCAAATTGCCGAGACCTTGTTGCTGGAAAGGGAGCCGGATCTTTTTCTCAGGCAGGCAAGCGGCTCAGCAAGCCCGCATGCACGTCCCCCTCTTTTGAGAATTTTAAGCCACAACCCGTAATCCTGCCGCTTGGCGATATCCGGCATCATGACCTTCCCCACCCTGGCCGTGTCATAAACGGCAGTCAAGGTGGCGATCACGGTCGCGTTCAAGAGGCCTCCGTAATCGATTGATGACGGAACATGAATCATCCTGCGTTTATGGGGCCTTTTTTCATCCATTCTTTCATATGCCGAGTAAACCAGGGGCGCTCCTGTTTCCTCGAAAAGCAGCAATTGTTTTTCCAGCTTTTTTTCGTACCAGAAATCATCGCTGTCCAGAAATGCGATAAAACGGCCCGATGCCTGTTCTATGGCAAGGTTGCGCGCCTTGGCCGGCCCCCCGTTGATTTCCCTTTCAAAAACCCTGATTCGCGCATCACCGGCCGCGTAACCGCGCAGTATCTCCCTTGTACGGTCACAGGAACAATCATCCACTGCAAGAAGCTCCCAATCAGGGCAGGACTGCTCCAGCACCGACTCCACGGCCCGGCCCACATATTCTTCCGAATTGTAGGCAGGCATCACGACACTGAAAAGCCGATCATTCACCCGCTCACTCCGCCGGGGCACATGTCCCGGGACGACAGGTTCCGGTAAAATCCGATCAGGCGTTCCCCTTCATGTTCCCAGTTGCATCTGGTCTTGACGAGCCGCCTGCCCCGCTCCGCCATGGCCAGGCCCTGCCGTGGGTTCAGGCGCAGCCGGTCGAGTGCTTCTGCCACGGATTCGGGATCCTCGGAGTTGACGCAAATCCCGGCCCCCTGGACTTCGATCAGGCTTCGCCAGGCCGGAAAGCCGGAGGCAACGACCGGCAAGCCAGAGGCCATGTACTCGAAAAACTTGGTCAGGTGCTTTTCCCTGTAGTGTCCGGTGTCGGGAAACAGGGCAAGCCCGGCAAGCCAGCCTCCCTGGCGGTACAACCCGATGATTTCCTCAAAAGGCACGAAACGGCCCACACCTCGAAGATCCAGCCGGTCGGCGGCGGCTCCGGCAGCCCGTCTCATGGCAACGGCCAGCCGAGAGGGGCAGTAGCCCGCTGCCACCACCGTAAATTCGGGCTTTGCCCGAACCAGGCGGGCCATGTGAAGCGCCCCCCTGGCCTCGGTGACATTTCCGGTGTAAAGAAGCCTCTTGGAGTCCGGGGCAAAGGCAAGACCGTCTCCGGCCATGGACAGGGACGGAAAATTGAGCAGGGCAAAGCCGTCCGGAAATCGCCGCTCATAGTATTTTTCAGCCAGGACTCTGTGCATTCCGCAGGAAAGGGCACGCTCGAGCGCCGCCGCCAACCACGCCGCCGCCGGCCGTATGAAGGAGGGCAAATAAGGTTTCTGCCTTATCGAGGAGCTGTAATCCTCGTGGATGTCATAGACAACAGGCTTTCCCTTTAAACGCAGGATCCAGGCCCAGGGCAGGAGTTCAGGGTCGTGGATGTGGTATATGTCGGCGTTTTCGCGCCATGCCCTGAGGACCGCCAGAGGAGAGGTTATCATGAGACGTTTTGCCCGGCTGGAATTTCCGGGGGACACCCGGATTATTTCTACCCCGTCGCCGGGTTCCGCCCGCAGGTCTCCTGTCACCAGTGCGGCCCGCCAGCCTGCTGCGATGATGCTGCCAAGCTCCCTTCGCCTTATCCGGGGGTCGCCTGCATTGTGAACCGAAGATATATGTACGATATAAGGCATAAAGGCTGTCGGCATAATCGAAGTCGAAATCGGGATCGCTATCGGGATCGAAGAGACATGGGGCTTGGACACGAGAAACTGGATGTCTATCGTCTTTCGATAGGCTACGTTG
>CAYXDR010000203.1:0-6084 GCA_964463515.1 uncultured Desulfobacteraceae bacterium
AAGAAGATCCAGGCTCTGGCTTATCTGGTCGGTCGTAAGGGCATTGACCACTGCTCCCCCTTTTACTCCGGTCCTGATCGTGATGAGCCCCTTTTGCTCCAGAACACGCAGCGCTTCGCGAAGAGTGCCGCGGCTGGCCGAAAACGTTTCCTGAAGTTTCCGTTCGGAAGGAAGGCGGGTTCCGGGTTTTAAGCGTCCTTCCAGGATGGCTTCTTGAATCTGCTCCACCACATCTTGAAACATCCTGCTTTGGCTGGCTTTTTTGAAATCGATACTCAAGGTTTTATCTACGGCCTCCTGCATACAAGATTAAAAACGATGATGGCCTCGTAAAAAGTCAAAATAACGATGTCCCTCGGGGTCGGGGTCGCTATCGGGATCGGTATCGGAGGTTGATCGGCAGCCTTTTCGACCCCGATACCGATTCCGACCCCGACGCCGATAAGCCGTGGATGGTACTTTTTACGACCTCATCAAAAAATCGTTCATCAGAAGAAATCTTTCTCCTTAATGGTTTAACCATTGGCCAGTTGGTTTGTAAAGAAAAAAATCTCCTCCCCCAGGGTTTTTGGGTTTTTCTTTGTATTGTCTTTGATTTAAGAAGTAGATTTCCTTTTGGCTACTTTAGGTGAAGTCCTAATCCAGGAAATATTTGTTGACAACGCTGTTTTTTGAGTATAACGGTAGGACCAAAAAGGGCCGGGATAATATACCCCTTTTACCTGTATACATTAGGCGGAGCGGGCATGAAGACACGCATATTTGCAGTGGATTCCCATACAATGGGGGAGCCGACACGTGTGGTTGTCGGTGGGATTCCGCCTGTTCCCGGTAAAACCATGGAAGAGAAGCGGACTGCCCTCGGCTCCCGGTTCGACCATTTGAGAAGGGCCCTGATGCATGAACCCCGGGGTCACCGGGACATGTTCGGAGCCATCCTGTTCGATCCGGCGGACCCGCAAGCGGATCTGGGGGTCGTTTTCATGGACGGAGGCGGTTATCTTACCATGTGCGGGCACGGTGTCATAGGTGCTGTGACCGTGGCTCTGGAAACCGGTGTGATTGAGGCCGAGGAGCCTGTGACGGAGGCCCTGCTTGACACTCCAGCTGGCCCAGTGAAGGCATCCGCGCATATAAAAGATGGAAAGGTCGGGGAAATTTCCATTAGGAATGTCCCGGCGTTTTTGTATCGAAAGGATCTTGAGCTTGAAATTCCGGGTATCGGGAATGTGGTTTTGGATATTTCATTCGGTGGAAATTTCTTTGCTCTGGTCGAGGCCGACGCCCTGGGGCTTTCCCTCACCTCGGGCGATGTCAACAGGATTTCGGAGATGGGATTGAAGATAAGGCGGGAGATAAACAGCAAAGTGGAAGTGGCCCACCCACTGGAGTCTCATATCGATTCTGTTCAGCTTGTTGAATTCTGCGGGGCTGCGGTGGACCCCGGCGCCCACGCGCGCAATGCGGTTGTATTCGGTCAGGGGCAGGTGGACAGGTCACCGTGTGGCACCGGGACCTGTGCACGGATGGCGGGTATGTGGGCCAGCGGGGATCTTGGTTTGAACGAGGATTTCGTTCACGAAAGCATCATCGGCACGACGTTTAGAGGCAGATTGCTTGAAACCACCACGGTGGGAAAATTTGAAGCGGTGGTCCCGGAAATAAGCGGAAGGGCTTTTATAACAGGTTTTCAGCAGTTCGTAATGGATCCGGAAGATCCTTTGAGAGCAGGTTTCTTTGTTGTTTAGGGCTCCGGTGTATGAATTCTTGCCGGAGTGTTAATTTGTTTGAGCATAAAGGAGGTGATTGTCGTTCAAGAAAATACCGCTGGTATTTTCTTGAAAAATCATGTAGATTTCTTTGAAAAGGCGCTTAAAGGTCTTTCCCCGGCAACGCGCAGGTGCTTTTTAGTGAGCACCATCCGGAAGCACCGGTTGGAAGCCTGAAAAAAACAAGAGCTTGGGGCCCGGAAAATGCCATGAATCTAGAAATCTACAGGGCAATAAAAGACAGAATTCTTTTCTTGGAATATCAACCAGGACATATTCTCAACGAAAACGTTCTGGCAAAGGAATTCAATGTGAGCCGCACACCGATGAGGGAGTGCCTCTACAGGCTGGAATGGGAGCAGTTGGTCCGGATTCTTCCACGGACCGGAACGATGGTAACTGAAATCGAATTTCAAAAAATGCTCCACGGCTATCAGACCAGGGTGGAAATCGAAGGGCTGGTCGGCCGTATGGCGGCCGAACAGATAACCGATGAACATCTAGTGGAAATAGCCTCGATAAGGGATGACTGCGGAAGACTGGTTGAACATAAGAATTTAAAGTCTCTTGCGGAAATCGATTTCAGGTTCCGAAGCGCACTGCACGATGCCGTCAGCAATCCCATCTTGAAGGATATCTCTGAGCTCCTTTATCAGATAACTTTCAGGATCTGGTTTTTGACCATGGGCAAGGGCGATTGGAAGGCCGAGGTTATGGCCATGAAACAGGAGCTTTCAGAAACGCTGGAGGCTCTGAAGGGAAAACATCCTGCCAGTACAGGAGAAATACGGCGGGCCCATCTGCTTGGCCATATCGAAAGAATTCAAGCCAAATTTTTCGGGAGCCGTTTCAATCAGGAGGTCTGAACCGCAGAGTTGAAGTTGCAGAAACCGAAATTTTTTATCAGCATCTGGGTTGACAGGTTGTTGTACCACTTGTATACTACAAATAAACAGCAGGAATAAAGAGTAGTATTGCAAGTGTTTCTTTATACTTAAAATATGGAGCAGTGCTTTTGCCTCTGTATTCCGTTTCAAAAAAGAGTCAGAGCTGGTATGGGATCCCCGTGGGGATCCTGATCCTCAACGCCACTTACCCATGTATCCCGGGCAATGTCGGGAATGCAACCAGCTTCCCTTTTCCTGTCCGCTACAAAGAAGTTTCCGAAGCTTCCATCCACCGCTTGATCAACGAAAAAGACCCAGCTTTGGCGGAACCTTTTATCAGGGGGGCCCGTGAGCTTGAAGCCGAAGGAGTTCGTGCAATCGCAGGTGCGTGCGGTTTCATGGCTCTTTTTCAGCGAGAGATCGCCGAGGCCGTCCACATTCCAGTGTGCATGTCCAGCCTTCTCCAGATTCCGTTTATTCGTCAGATTATGCCCCGCAAGGAAAAAATCGGTATTCTCACTGCCAACGCCGGTGCGCTGACCGATGAACATTTTTCGGCAGTGGGGGTGGAAGATCGAAACGGCCTGGTGATAGAGGGTTTGGAGGCATCCAAAGAATTCAGGGAAGCCATACTTGAAGAAAAAGGTACATTGGATTCCGAAGCGATGGAGCGGGAAGTGATCGAGGCGGCTAGAAAAATGACCGTTTCCCAGCCGGAAATAGGCTCCATTGTGCTTGAATGCAGTGATCTGCCCCCATTCGCGTACGCCGTGCAACAGGCTGTGCGTCTCCCTGTGTTCGATTTCAATACCATGATCAAGCATCTTCAGACAGCCGTCGTGCAACACCCATATAATGGGTATATGTAAAGAATAAAATAAAAAGCTGTTAGCTATTAGCTGTTAGCCTTTAGCTATAAAATAACATAAAAAAGCGATTAGCCATTAGCTTTTAGCAATTAGCTTTTATTGAAGTTGTTTTAATATTTTTAAAATCATGTGAGTGCATCAAAAAAAGTATAAACGTAATTTTTTAGAAAAAATATAACAGCTGTGAGTTCTGGGGCTGATGGCTGATTGCTAAACGCCGATCGCGGATTTTAATTTAAAGGGACCGTTATGGCTGAACCAAAGAAATACGATGTGATTATTGTGGGCGGAGGTGTCATCGGATCCTCTGTCGCATATCACCTGACCCGTGACCGCAATGATATAAAAGTGGCTGTAATAGAGCGTGACCCCGCTTATGAAAAAGCCTCCACTACGCTTTCGATGGTGAATTTCAGGATTCAGTTCAGCCTTAAGGAAAATGTGCTCATTTCTCAATATACCTCCGAGCTGTTCGGCAGATTCGAAGAAGAAATGCAGACCGGCGATTCCAGACCTCACATTTCTCTTTGCCGGGAAGGCAACCTTTTCATGATAGACGAACAGGGGCGCACGGCTGCAGAAACATCTCTTAAGCTGCAAAAGGAACTGGGCTGTGATGTGGACTGGCTCAATCCGGATGAAATCAAGGCGAAGTACCCTCTTTATGATGCACACCAATATGCCGGAGGAACATTTGGGCCTCAGGACGGCCATTTCGATGCATACGCGGTCCTCATGGCCTACAGAGCCAAAGCGATTTCGCAAGGGGCTGTGTACATCGCAGACGAGGTGACAGGGCTGAAACACTTTTCGGGCCGGATCAACGGTGTCGAGCTTGCTTCCGGCGGATGTCTGGATGCCGGGGCCGTAGTCAACTGTGCCGGTGCATGGGCTTCCCGCGTGGCTATGACGGCCGGGATATCAATACCGGTTAAGCCGGTCAAACGTCAGATATTCGTGCTTGACACGGCGGTTAAACCGGAAACCGCCCTGCCATTGACCATTCTTCCCTCCGGTCTGTATTTCCGCACCGAGACCGGCGGGTTGCTCCTCCTTGGTAAATCAATGGATGAAGACCCTGTCGGATTTGATTTCAACTGGGACAGGGATCGGTTCATGGATATTCTTTGGCCGGAGCTGGCGGAATTCGTCCCCGCTTTCGATACGGCCAAGTTGATGAGGGGCTGGGCAGGGCTTTATGCGGTTAACGAGATGGACGGAAACGCTCTTTTGGGTGAATGGCCCCAGATCAAAGGGTTTTACCTGGCCAATGGATTCTCGGGACACGGTCTGCAGCAGTCTCCCGCCGTAGGGCGCTATATCAGTGAATTGATCCTGGGAAAACCCCATGCACTGGATCTTTCGGTGTTCAATCCGGTGCGTATTCTGGAGAACAGACCCCTGAGTGAAGACGGTCTGGTTTGACAACATGTCTCAAGTCTATTTTCGCTAAAGGAGGTGGTGCTTTGTTGGGGGGGCCGGCGCTGGAAGGCCGGTATTTGGATGAAAAGCCTAAAATTTTTTGCCAGGAGGAAAATAATGAAAAAAGCACGGGTGTTGTTTCGGGGTATTTTTGTCGTGGCTATCTGCGGCTTGCTGGTGGCCGGGTTTTCAGTGCCTGCGGAATCCAAAGAGAAGGTTTACGAATGGCAGCCCTCATCTTGGCTGCCTTCCGGGATCACCTGGGATACGATAGGTTATATATCCAAATATGTCGAAAGGATGTCCAACGGGCGCCTGCGTATGACACCAAGCGCCCCAGGCGCGATAGTTCCTGTTCCTGAGCAGTTGAATGCCGTGGGAATGGGCGTGATGGCTGCGACCTTTATCTGGCCGGGCTATTTCCCCGGACAGCTTCCTGTGGCATTCATGCACGGGGACTGTTTCGCTGCTCCAAAATCGATTGCGGAGCTGCGATACCTCTATGAAACCTACGAAGACGGGAAAATCATGGAGATTTTGAGAAAGGAATACGCTAAACACGGCGTTTATCTGGTCGGGAATCTCTACTGGACCCTCGACAACCTCATGATTTCCAAGGTTCCGTTAAACGGCGTGGCCGACATCGAGGGTAAGAAATTCAGGTCTTCCGAATTGATCGCTCTTCAGCTGGCTCACCTGGGCGCCGGGACCATATGGACTCCTGGCGATGAAATTTACACGATGCTTTCAACCGGTGCGGTGGACGCGATAACCTTTTCACACGCAGCCGACATGGTGGCCATGGGATTCCATGAAGTTACAGATTACTGGGTAAAATCACCAACTGTGGTCGGGCCGGCGGCCGACGCCCTTATTGTGAATATGGACGTGTGGAAATCTCTTCCCGACGATCTCAAGGCCATTGTAGAAGCGGCTGTCCAGATGGGAAGTGCGAGGAATGCGTTCGAGGCTGAACTGGCAATTTCCAAGGCATGGGATTTCGTGGAAAAAGAGGGAATTGAAATAATAGAATGGTCAGACGAAGATGCCAAGAAACTGGCAGGAACTGCCAGGGAAGTGATTCCGGAAAAATATTCGAAAGATCCGGCTTTTGCGGAAATCGCCAAGATCGTGGAA
>CAYXDR010000204.1:0-6038 GCA_964463515.1 uncultured Desulfobacteraceae bacterium
GTTCATGGGGGTGCGGATCTCGTGGCTCATGTTGGCCAGGACCTCGCTTTTGGCCCTGTTTGCAGCCTCGGCTTCGGCAGCCATTTCATTCGCCCGGGCGGTTGCCTCCTTCAGCCGGTTGTTGGCTTCAATGAGCTCCTCCTCGGCCCGCTTGCGGTCGGTGATGTCGACAAAACTTTCCAACAAAAACTCTTCCCCTTCAAGTTCAATCAGGGAAGCCGTCTTAAGTACAGGGATCACCTGTCCCTCATTGGTTTTAATAGTTCGCTCGGCGTTTTCAATTTTCAGCCCGAAATCCAGCACAGGGCATTTGCCGGCCTCCGCGGGGCACATGTATTCACTGCACTTTCTGCCGATCAGTTCATCCCTTGAAACTCCGATCATACGGGCAGCGGCCGGGTTTGCATCAACCATGACCCGGTCCCTTTTTCGAACGAGGACAACCCCGGACTGAATGGAAGCTAAGATACTGTTTATCCTTGCAAGGGCACCTCTAAGCTGCTCTTCCATGCGCTTTCTGTGGGTGATGTCTGTATTCAGACCCACCAGCCATATCAAGCGGCCGCCATCGTAAACCGGAGACACCAGGGATGATATCCAGAGTGTGCCCCGCTCCGGATGCTCCACCCGGTATTCCTGCGCGTGATTTCCCTCCATTTTTCCCAGGCGCTGCCGTTCAAAATCATGCTGCAGCCTATTCACATCCTCACGGGGGATATAACGCATCCAGGCCATGGGGTCCTCGTAGACATCCTTGGGGCTGACGCCGAAAACGGACCGAAGCGCCGGGTTGGCATAAATGACCTTGGAGTAGTCGGAAGCAATCATCCAAAATGCCTGGTCAATATTTTCCGCCATTAGCCTGAACCTTTTTTCGCTCTCGTGAAGAGCGGCTGTGCGCTCCATTACGAGTCCTGCGAGTGCCTCGCGACGGCGCAGAAGCAGGGAAACGACCACTGCCAGCGCGACCGTAAGCAGAAGCCCGGTCAAGGCCACGCTCAGGCCTGCCCTGGCCGGGTATTTCCGGAGAAACTCCGCCCCTGGATAGGCTGCCAGGATAAAGGTCTTGCCAAAGGCAAAAATGGGCCGCCGTAAAACAAGGTTCACATCCCGGAAGCTTTGCGCCGTAAAATGGGAAGCAAGCCTTCGAGACGGTTTACCGCCGTAGGCAAGAAGCAGTTCGCTGCCTACCAAGTTACCACACATCGCCGCTTCCAGCGCGTCACCCAGGCGCAGCACGGCAACGGCAAGGCCCAGGGGTCGACGTCCCCCGGGGCTGTCGAAGACCGGGCGGTAGACCAGCATGGCCTTCTGCCTTCCGGTCTCCTGCACCAGTGTGACCGGTTCGGTAGCGGTTATCAATCTGGTGTCAAAAGCCTCCTCGATGCCTTCACGGCGAACCGTCTCCGAGCCGAGATCAAAACCCGCCGACGCCCGGTTTCCCTTCTCCGGCACCACCCGGAAGACCGGATAGTACACTTCGCGGCCGGCGGCGGGCACCTTGCCGCCGGCGGCATCCATCTGCCAGATTTCAAACCCCTCCGTCCCCAAAGCCCGCGCCGCCTGCTCGAATGCCTCCTTGTGCTCCGCCCGCACAGCCGGAGCCCATTCCCAGGCCTGCACGGCCCGGTTCCGGGACAGGTACTGCGCAAAGTGCCTGAACTCTCGCTCTGTCACCCTACCGCTGTTTTGATAGAATCGCGCAAGCCCTTCAATCTCCATGTCCCGCAGGTCGTGGAACAAATCGGCCAAAACGGCTGTAGTGCTGCCGGCCAGTTGCCGGAACGAACCGGCCTGTTTTCTATTTGCCTCATCCTGCACCAGCCATGCGGCGAACATAGTCAGGACGAGGCCGGCCGCCGCCACCAATATGGGTTCAAGGTGCCTCAACCAGGGAGGAGGCGGGCTTTCGGAGCGGGCGCGCTTGTCAAGCAGGAAGGAGCCGGCAAAAATGATGGTGATAACCGACAGGAAAGCCAATCCTACCGGTGCGACAGCCCTGGCGGCCACATCCCTTTTCCATTGGCCTGCATCGAAATCCATGGCCAGGACAGCGAGGATTCTCCCTGAATCCGGATCGGCAAGGGGGACGCAGCCGCTCACGAAGGAACCCCACTTGTCCGTAAAAGGCCCCTCAACGGAAGCGGCCCCGCCGCCCAGAATCCGCCTGAAGCCTTCCGGTACATCATCGTAAATCATCCCAGCCGGTGCTTCCTCTGGATGACCAACCGGCCTGTCATCTACGAAAAAAAACACGTCCCCGTCCGCATTGCGTCCCATGAGATAAACAAACCGTCGATTGGGGTCGGCGGCGCGGACCGCTGCAAGCCGTTCCTTGAGCCGCAGGTATTCGGGGGAGGTAGTGTCGGCCTCAGTACCGGAAAGGCTACGAATGGTTTGGATGTTTACCGCCTCTGCCACCAGGCGGGTCTCGGCGAGCAGTTCGCTGCGCATGTCGCGGTCGGCCCGGACTGCGAGCAGCCAGGCACCCAGAGCGGCGGATGCAAGAACCACGGCAAGCAGGACGGCCCGCCAGAACCTGCCCTTTCCGGTTCCTTTATATGCTCCAGTATATGTCACAGGGTGATTCCTTCGCGTGAAAAGGACGCATTCAAAATGTCCGGCCTCATGTCTTATTCAACTTTCAAGCACCTCGCGCACCTTGGCCGTCAAATCTTTGACTGAAAACGGTTTCTGGATGAAATAGACACCCTTGTCGAGTACACCGTGATGGGCGATCACATTGGCCGTATAACCCGACATGAACAGAACCTTCATTTGAGGATGTAAGGAATGCAATTTATCGGCCAGATCCCGTCCGTTCATCTCGGGCATCACAACATCGGTCATCAAAAGGTCGATCTTCTCCGTGCAGTCTTCGGCAAGCTTCAATGCATCGTCCGGAGAGCCAGCAGGCAACACCCGGTAGCCGAACCTTTCAAGGACGGTCTTGCTCATATCGAGAAGCATAGACTCGTCTTCCACAACAAGAACCGTCTCATCTCCACGGGCGGGCTGCCTTGGCTTGACGGCATTGCGCTCTTCCCCCGCCTTTTCCCCGTGCCTGGGCAGGTAGATCCTGAAGGTCGTTCCTTCCCCAGGCTCGCTGTATACGTTTATGAAGCCCTCGTTCTGCTTCACTATTCCGTAGACCGTGGCAAGCCCCAGCCCTGTCCCTTTTCCCACTTCCTTGGTGGTGAAAAAGGGATCGAAAATATTTTCCAACACCTTTTCCTCCATGCCAGTGCCGTCGTCGCTTACCGCAAGCATTACATACTCGCCCGGGATGCATCCCGCCCTGCCGGCGCAGTAGCTTTCATCCAAAACGGCATTCTGGGTTTCAATCGTAATTTTGCCTATATCCGCTATTGCGTCGCGGGCATTGACGCAAAGGTTGGCCAGAATCTGATCCAGCTGCGAAGAATCCAGCCTGACAGGCCACAAGTCTTCCCCCGGAAGCCAGGCCAGATCTATATCCTCTCCGATCAAGCGGCTGAGCATCTGGAGCATTTTCTCCACCGTCTTGTTGAGATCGAGCACTTTCGGGGCAATTGTCTGCCTGCGGGCGAAGGCCAGCAGCTGCCTGACAAGATCCGCCGAGCGGCCCGCGGCCTTACGGATTTCATCCAGGTCCTTTCCGAGGGGGTCATCCGGCGGCAGGCTGGCCAAGGCCATCTCTGTATGGCCGATGATGATTCCCAGCATGTTGTTGAAATCATGTGCGATTCCTCCTGCAAGCCTGCCAACCGATTCCATCCTCTGTGCCCTGTGCAACTGGGATTGAAGCTTTTTCTTTTCCTCCTCCACACGCCTGCGCTCGGAGATGTCGGTGGCGATGCTCAAAACGGCTGATTGACCGTGCCATTGGATTTTTTTTGCAAGCACCTCGAGCGGAAAAATCGAACCGTTTTTACGATGGTGGGAAACCTCGAAATTGGCTTCTCCCTCCTCTTCGATTAGACGAAAGCGCTCGGCAAGCATCTCCGCACTTTCCGGTACATCCAGATCATGCAGGTTGACCTCCAAAAACTCATCTTCATCCTTGTAGCCGTGCAATTCAAGGGTCTTTCGGTTGGCATAGAAAAATCGGCCGCTGTCGTCGTGGATTGTAATGGAGGCGGGCGCTTCATCGAGCATCCGACCGAGAATTTCGATACGTTCCTGCTGCTTTTCGCGCTCGGTAAGGTCCCTGAAAAAGGAAATGAACCTGCCGCCATGACCGGGCATGAATGTGACCGAAACTTCCACGGGCAAAGAGCCTCCGTCCTTTCGGCGGTGCACAGACCGGAAAAGCGCCGAGCCTTCCTGCATTACCCGTTTTATCCTGGAGGCGGTTTCTTCGCGGCTCTCCAGGGAATCGACGTGGTTTATTTTCTTGGAAAGAAGTTCACTTCGGCTATATCCCGACATAGAGCAGTAGGCATCATTGACTTCAACAATGTTTCCTTCGACATCAACCACCATGAAACCGTCTACCGTGGTCTGCAGGATGGTATGCAGGTAGCGCCCGCGTGCATAGAGGGCCTGTTCCACCTGTTTACGTCTTGTAATATCGACTACGACGCCCTCATAGTAAGCGACTTCGCCGGCTTCGTCGTAATAGGCGCGGCCGCTGTCGGAAAGCCATATCTCGGCCCCGTTCCTGCGCCTGGCCTTGAGTTCGAAATTATCCACATGCCCCCGGTGCCTGAATGCATCCTTATTCTGCTCACGATCTTCGCCGTTCGAGTATATCTGTTTGGCGATGTCAGAAACAGAGGAGATGAGATCCTCGGCGGAATCATATCCCAACATGCGGGCCAGGGCCGGGTTTGCATCGAGAAACCGTCCGTCCGGTGTGCTGCGGTAAAAACCGGCAATCGAATTTTCAAAGATACGCCGGTATTTTTCCTCGCTCTCCCTGAGCTCCATTGTGCGCACTTCTAGAAGGTCCTGGGCGCGCAGCAACAACCTCTCCCTGCGGGCTTTCGCACAAAGCTCCAGCAGGTAGGACGGCTCAAAGGGCTTTTGCAGGTAGGCCGCGGCCCCCCTTTTCATCCAGTCCAAAGCCAGTTCCGGTCCCGGATCGGTTGTCATCATCAGGCACGCGCAGTCCGGCCGCCCGGCGCGGAAACGGTCGAGGAGCACGTCCCCCGTGCCATCCGGCAGGTGGTAATCGATGACGGCGATATCGTAGGCACCCCTTTCGAACGCTTCAGCCGCCTCCTTCAGTGTGCCGGCAATATCAACCAGGTAGCCTTCTGCACTGAAGGCCTTTTTGAGCACACCAGCGAACGTTTTTCCGTCCTCTACGATCAACGCCTGAAGCCGGGGCCGCTTCACATTGCCACTTAAAATCTCTCTTATGCGGCTTATAAAGGTTTCTCCGTTTACAGGTGCGGCAAGGAAAGCCTCTACCCCCAGCTCCGATGCGATACGTTCCGGCACATCGCCCGCAAAGGTGGCCGATACCACGAAAACAGGCACATTGTTAAATGCCTGGTATTCCGCAGAACGTAAAAGCCTGCAAAACCTCCAGCCGTCGATGCCCGGCATGTAGAGGTCCGTGACTATGAGCGCAGGCGGCCGGTCTGGGTCCATTTCCACCAGGGCCTGCTCCGCGCTTGTGAAAACCGCCGCTTCGAAGCCCGCCTTTTCCACAAGCCCTGCGAGGATTTTCAGTTGAGTATATTCATCGTTAACCAATACTATCTGATTTTCGTTCATCTAAATATCCTGTTCCACCTACAGGTTTCAATTGTTTCCCAGAGTAGGTCGAAAGCTCACGCGCCCTCGAAGTAGCGGGGATAAACTCGGGGATAGCCGCATCAGTGATTTAATCCAACTTGCCTGTATATTTCAATAGATATTTGAAAACCTTAAGATGAAACAGTGGATTCACTTATACCTCATAGGTTAATTGACCTAGTTTTTCCGGCTGAAAAATAAGACAATTGACTTAGGTGTTCGGTGGGTGGGGAAAAATATGAAGGTCCCGCAGCGAAGCCCCCGGCACGTTATAGCTGTTAGCTGTTAGCCATTAGCCGTTAGCTTGGAGG
>CAYXDR010000205.1:0-811 GCA_964463515.1 uncultured Desulfobacteraceae bacterium
GGATATCGTTGTTTTGACTTTTACGAGGCCGTCAAATAATAGCTGAAAGGAAAGGAATACAAGAATATATGACGCTGGACGGTCGGAAAAATTTTGAACAAGGCCCGATCAGACCGCCCAATGAATCACGCAGTCTTCTTCTTCGTGTTACCAGAAACTGCCCGTGGAATCGGTGCATGTTCTGCCCTGTTTATAAAAAACGTAAATTCTCGCTTCGAACAGTTGAAGAAGTTAAGGAAGATATTCAAACGGCTAGAGATATTGCTGACGAGCTTTATTCAATGTCTTCGAAACTCGGGATTGAAGGCGGGGTCGATGATCGTGTAGTAAGCAGAGTGTTCTCATCCCCGGATTACAGCGACAGCTACCGCAGTGTCGCCGCCTGGCTTTACTACGGTACCAATGACTGTTTTCTTCAGGATGCCGACAATTTGATAGTCCCGGTGGATGACCTGGTGGAAATTCTCGAGTTCCTTCGGGAAAAATTTCCCGAAATTACCAGAATAACAACTTATGCCCGGTCAAGGACCATAGTCGGAAAATCCGCAGATGCGCTCCACCGTTTGAAAAATGCAGGCTTGAACCGGATACACATAGGTTTGGAAAGCGGATCGGATCGTGTGCTCAAATTCATCCGGAAGGGAGTTTCATCTGCGCAGCATGTGGAAGCGGGAGTGAAAGTACGTGAAGCCGGCATGGAACTGTCCGAATATGTTATGCCGGGCCTGGGCGGCCGGGAAATGGGCTATGAACATGCACTTGAGACCGCACGTGTTTTAAACGGGATAAATCCTGATTTCATCCGGTTGAG
>CAYXDR010000205.1:821-6005 GCA_964463515.1 uncultured Desulfobacteraceae bacterium
GGTACCTTTACAATGCAGACAGACGATATGGTGGTGGAAGAAATCAAATTGATGGTCCAAAACCTGGATGGTATTTCTAGCTTCGTCTCAAGCGACCACATCATGAACCTGCTCGAGGAAGTAGAAGGAAAACTGCCGCAAGACAAAGGAAAAATGCTGCGGGTGATAAACCGATATCAGCAACTGCCGGAAACCGACAGGCTGATTTATAGAGTAGGGCGCAGAGGCGGAGCCTACAAATCCACCGACGATCTGGCTGCAGACCCGGTCACCTACCATAAACTCAGCCGGCTTGTCCGTGAGATGACAGATAAGGAAGGCAGCGAGGCTGTCGAAAATTTCATTCGGGACATGGTTGACCGATATATATGAAACTCCGTCGTGTGATTCGGAGGTCAAAGGAGAAGTTTCTGCATCCGGAGAACTGGAATGCCTAAATATTACCCTGTTTTCATTAATATCGAAGGCTCCTGGGTTCTTGTAGTCGGAGGCGGAGAGGTAGCTTTGCGGAAGATTGAAACCTTGCTCGATCACGGCGCTTATGTGAGCGTTGTGAGCAGGAGATTGCACCCGGAGCTGGCATCGATGCTTGCAGAGGGCAAAATCCGCTTGCTGGGAAAAGAGTTCACGCCTTCTCACCTGGATGGGATGCGGCTTGTGATAGCTGCGACCGACGAGATTGAAACGAACCGAACAGTGAGCGCCGAGGCACGCAGAAGGAATGTGCCGGTAAACGCTGTGGATCAGCCTTCAGATTGCACCTTCATAGTCCCGGCCGTCCTCAGGAGGGGGCCTTTAACTATTGCGGTGTCTACCTCCGGCAACAGTCCCGCTCTGGCATCAAAAATCCGGAAACAACTGGAAATGAAATTCGGAGTGGAGTATGCAATTTATCTGGACTTAATGGGGCGCATAAGGAAAGATTTGCTTGAACGCAAAGCGACATCCGAAGAAAATAAGAGGATATTTCATGAACTGATTGAGGGAGGATTACTTGAAGCGGTTCGGTCTGGCAACTGTGAACAGGTGAAAAAAGAACTCCGCCGGGTCCTGCCTTCCGGAATGGACATTGAGACTCTGAGTAGTGTTTTTTTTCATTCATCGGATTCCACTTGATAATTTTGGGATTTTTGAAATGGCGGTCATGAGTTTTTACCTTGCATTGCTGCTTGAAATTGTGGCATCTGGTGGGTTTATTGTTTTTGTAGTCTCTCAGAAAAGCCGGGTGTTCCGTGTTTCTCTACGTTTGCTGGTAGTCGGTTTTGCATTTCACACCGTTTATCTCATATACCTCTACGGCTCGCCTCCGCCTGCTCCCGGCGTTCATTTCAGGGCGGCTTTTTCTTTGTTCGCCTGGAGTATCGTTTGTGCTTATCTGCTGTTCCAGGCCCGCTTCCAAATTAACGCGCTGGCGGGTTTTGCCGTTCCCATGGCTACGGTTTTGATGCTTTTATCGGCCATGATGCCCCAGGCCGCGCCCACGCAAGCTCTTGATTTCAAAGGGATCTGGCTTGCTCTTCACATTGCAGCCACTTTTATGGGCAACGGCCTTTTTGCCATCGCTTTTCTGGCCGGAATAATGTATCTGCTGCAGGAACGCCACATAAAAAAGAAGGAGTTCGGTGCATTCTTCAATCGACTGCCTTCCTTGGCCAGCATGGATCTGTTGGGACACTACGCGGTCCTTTACGGGTTTCCGTTTTTTACAGTCGGAGTGATCACCGGTTCCGTTTATGCTTGGTTGACACTCGGTTCATACTGGCATTGGGACCCGAAAGAAGTTTGGTCCCTGATAACATGGTTATTGTATGCTGCATTGCTTCATGAACGCCTTGCAGTGGGCTGGCGGGGACGTCGTGCGGCGATTATGGCCATTGTCTGCTTCGCGGTGGTGATATTTACATTTCTCGGGGTAGGGCTGTGGTTCGGAGGCTACCACAGCTTCGGGTCAACGGTGTCAGGTATTTGATATGAGCGTTATAGTAAATATAGGAATGAATCATGAAACAGCGCCGGTTTCGCTTCGTGAACGCCTGGCTTTGGAAACAGAAAACGGAAGTGCGGCACAAGCGGTTTTGCGCGGATCCAAAACCATAAAGGAAACCTTGTTTATTTCCACCTGCAACAGAGTCGAAGCCTTGGTGGTTTCAGAAAATCGCGGCAGGGCCGAAGAAGCCGTGCTTTCGGTGATGGCCCAAGCCGGAGGTATGGCGAAGGACGAACTGTTGCGCTTTACTTACCGTATGGTCGAGGGAGAAGCGGTCAAGCACGTTTTCATGGTTGCATCGAGCCTCGATTCGATGATAGTGGGGGAGCCTCAAATTTTGGGCCAGATAAAGCAGGCTTATGCGAAAGCTGTTGCGGAAAAAACCTCTGGAGTCATCCTGAACCGCCTCATGCACCGTGCTTTTCACGTTGCCAAGCGCGTCAGGACAGAAACGGGTATTTGTGAGGCAGCCGTATCAGTCGGTTATGCGGCCGTGGAGATGGCTAAAAAGATTTTTAGCAGTCTTCAAGGTAAAAAAGTCCTGCTCGTGGGTGCGGGTGAAATGGCGGAGCTTGCAGCCCGCCATTTGATGGGCCAGGGGGCCGGCTCGCTGGTGGTCGCTAACCGTACTTTCGAACGGGCACAGCAGGTTGCCCGCTGTTTCAATGCGACAGCGGCGGAGTTGCAGGAAATTGAATACCAGTTGATTGATGTGGATATAATTATCACTTCGACCGGCTCTGCGGGGCATATCCTGACCTACCATCAGGTTAAAAGATCCTTGAGAAAAAGGAGGAACAAACCGCTTTTTATCATAGACATTGCCGTTCCCAGGGATGTCGACCCTGAAATTAACCGCCTGAACAATGTATATGTCTACGACATAGACGATTTGAAAGGCGTAATACGGTTGAACGTCGCTCAGCGGCTTCAGGAAAGTCTGAAGGCTGAAAGAATAGTGGCGGAAGAAGTGGCCAAATTCGAAAAGTGGGTGGAAACACTACACGTAGTACCGACAATAGCCGCGCTCAGAAAAAAGGCATACAGGCTGGTTGCAGCGGAACTGAAAAGGAGCCGCAGCTCTTTGAACGACCTCGGCCCGGAGGAGCGCTCTGCGGTGCAGATGCTGGTAAACTCCGTTGCGGAAAAAATAATCAACGATCCGATACTTTTTTTGAAAAGCAAGGCCGAGAGCGGAGTCAGGGACCGGTATCTTGATGTGACCAGGCGCCTGTTCCGCCTGGACGAGGACATCGGCACCAGGGGCTGTATGAAAAACAAGGACAGTGGTGCGGATTGGGAAAATAAGTCAAGGGAAATGGAGGAACCCTTATGGATATCCAAAAGATGATCTCCAAATTAATGAAACACCGCGATGCTGGTAAAATGGGAATGATAGCATCCCACCTGGGAATAGTGCGGGAGACTTCGCGCTCCGGTGATTGCATACAATTTATCGATGTAACTTATGATTCAGAAAAGGTGAGGGGTATATTGAATGACATTAAGCTTTTACCTGGAATAATTGATGTTATAATTGAAACTGCTTCAGGGCGCCTTGAAATCGGTGATCCCATCATGGCTGTCGTAGTGGGAGGCGATATCAGGGAGCATGTTTTCCCCGCCCTTGCGAAAACCGTGGATCGTATCAAAACAGAAGCATGCCTAAAGCATGAATCGCTCTGCTGAAAAGTTCCGAGCAAATTAAAACCCGGCTCGTCCAGCCGGATGAAACAAGTGATGAAGCAAATAGTGTTTCAATTCGAAATCGTACAGGAGATCCACCATGGGAATGATAGACATATCGGAGAAACCCGTTGTCAGAAGAGAGGCTGAGGCAGCAGGCGTAATTGTATTGAGCGGTGCGACCATCGCCCGCATAAAATCCCGCGAAATCAGGAAAGGCGACCCACTGGCGGCTGCTGAAATCGCCGCGATGACCGCAGCCAAACAGACTCATCTTTTAATACCGCATTGTCACCAGATACCGCTTGATAAAGTGGATGTGGTTTTTGTTATCGAAAAAGACTTCATCGAAGCCAGGTGCACGGTTCTGGCAAAAGCCAAGACCGGTGTTGAAATGGAGGCCCTGGTAGGGGTAACAACGGCATTGAACACGATATGGGACATGGTAAAATACCTTGAAAAAGATGAAAAGGGCGGCTATCCCACCACAATGATCAAGGAAGTAAAAGTCATAAGAAAACAAAAAGAAGGGGTTTCAAAAGGAGAGGTGCCATGACAGCCGGTGTCAAAACACTGGGATTCATCGGTGCCGGCAAGGTCGGATCTGCCCTAGCGTTGAAACTTCACAAAGCCGGTTATGACATTGTTGTTGCTGCGGATAAAAACAGCGAAGCCGCCGTCTCCCTGGCTGAATCGATAGATGGATGCAGCCCGGTCTTCAATGCCCAGGAAGCAGCGGATTCGGCTGAGGTTGTCTTCATTACCACTCCCGATGATGAGATAGGCCGGGTATGCGGTTCCGTGCGGTGGAAACCTCAACAGGCGGTAGTGCATTGCAGCGGTGCGGCTTCCATCGATGTGTTGGCGGCTGCGGCTGCAGATGGTGCGCAAACAGGTTCCTTTCATCCGTGCCAGGCCTTTGCAAGCGTCAGTGACGCATTAAAAAACATCCCTGGCTCTACATTCGCTATCGAAGCAGAGCAGGCGCTGGCCGAGATCCTGGGAAAGATGGCGAACGACCTGTATTGCGGGTATATCAGGTTGCAGCCGGGGGACAAAGCTCTGTATCACGCAGCGGCGGTGCTGGTCAGCAATTATGTGGTGACTTTGCTGAAAACAAGTACCGATTTTTTCTCCGAAATGGGGATCGAGCGGGATGAAGCGGTAAAAGTACTGATGCCGCTCATGAAGGGAAACCTGGCCAATATAGAACACCTGGGCATACCGGCCTGTTTGACCGGCCCCGTTGCCAGGGGGGATGCTGGAACCATCGAAAAACACATCCAGGCCATTTCTGAACATTGCCCCCAAGATATCGGTCTTTATACGATTCTTGGGCTTATGACATTGCCCGTTGCGGTTGAAAAAGGCGGCTTATCGGAAAAGGCTGAAACAACGCTGAGGGACCTTTTCAAATCTTATGAGGTTGAAAAAGCCCTTGCGCATGGTGAGGCTTGATTAAGAAGAGATTGTTTTCTTAAGAATATAGGAATATATCTTGATTTAAATGG
>CAYXDR010000206.1:0-5996 GCA_964463515.1 uncultured Desulfobacteraceae bacterium
CCCCAGCCTGCCTGTTATAATAGAGATATAGACAGCCGCCACGGCCAACTCCAGAAGCACCACGATTATGGATGAATGAAACCATGACCACAGAAGCCCGCCAAGCACGAAGCCCGGCACGATCATCGTGATGCCTATTCCTATCTTCCTGGATATATCCACGAAATCCTCCCTGCTGATATTAAACAAGAAAATGATCCCCACGAAAAATCGACTTAAATTATATTTTAAAGAAAACGGGGGGTCAAGAGGAACCGCAGGCACCTTTATAGCTTTTAGCTGTTAGCCATTAGCCGTTAGCTGAGCGGAAAAAAGAACTACTTTAGAAACTGCCGATACCGATTCCGACGCCGATCGGTGTACAGCAGTCGATAAAAGGCGGGGGGTTGGCTGCGGGAGATTCATCGGGGGAGATGGCAGGTCGAGCGGGGGAGTCCAGGGCAAAAGCAAAAACTTTCATTTAAATTCAGGTGGTGCTCATTTCTTTATCGACGATGAAAACCGCCCCGACAGGGAATACGAAGTCTTTCTCGGGGAGAACTTAAAAATATGAAGGTCCCGCAGCGAACCCCCCGGCACCGACGGAACCATTAATCAGCAACGACATCGGGAAATGGAATGTTTGCATGAATTTCAAGTACTCTTTGCTGGAAATACCGATGGCGAATTTAATGCGGTCTAATGCAACCGGGCAAAACGGCATCGTGATGGTGGTTCAGGATCCTTGACCACTGACTGCACATAGCCTATACTCCCGAAACGATGGAAAAAGCCCACAGGAGCTCAGTCCCGGCTGCCGCTCTGAACCGCATGGAACGCGAATACCGGGAATTCCACCAAATCAAATAATCGCAGGAGGGGGAATCGATGGGTAAAGTAGGAATCATCGGGGTCGGCCAGAGTTCCTTTGTAAGGGGATATCCCGGCTCGGTCCGTGAACTGGCCTTCGAAGGATTCAAAGAAGCGATGGCCGACGCCGCCGTCACAAACAAAGAAATCGGAGCCTCTGTTGTCTGCTCGGCTCCCGAATACGACAAGCAACGATCACCGGCCGGAGTTTTTGCAGAATACCTAGGGCTTGTGCCCCAGCCTACTTTTTACATGGAAAGTCTTTGCTCATCGAGCAGCATGGGGTTGCGCGTGGCGTATTCCCTGATCAAGTCGGGCCTGCACGATGTGGTGGCGGTGATAGGGTTTCAAAAGATGTCAGAAATATCCTCGGCTGAATCCCAGGAAAGGATGGGAAGAGGAGCGGATATTCAATGGGAAAGCCCATTCGGCACAATGATGCCTGCCTATTATGCAATGTATGCCAGAGCCCATATGAACGCTTTCGGAACAACACCTGAAGACCTGTCGCTGATCCGGGTCAAGGCTTCAACCTACGGACAGATCAATGAAAAGGCTGTTTACAGGAAGCCGGTGACCACGGATATGTTTTCCGACCCCGGCAATCCGATGTCAGGCCCGGTGGCCGCACCCCTGCGTGTCGGGGACTGTTGTGCCAACGCCGACGGTAGTTCATGCATCATCGTTGCAAACGAAGAAAAAGCAAAGGCGTTTTCCGACAAGCCGGTATGGATTCTCGGCCTAGGGGCCGCCTCCACTGCGGTGAACCTGGCTGGAAGAGATCTGTTTACAGGACTCACCACTGCCCGTGAAGCAGCCGGCCAGGCATATAAAATGGCTGGGGTAGGACCTAAAGATATCGACGTCGCCGAAGTCCATGACTGTTTCACGATCGCTGAATTGATGGCCTACGAAAATCTCGGCTTCGCCGAACCTGGCGAGGGGCGGGAACTGATACAAAGCAAAGAGACCTACAGGGAAGGAAGCATTCCTGTGAATGTTGACGGAGGCCTGCTTTCCAAGGGCCACCCTATAGGCGCCACCGGCGGTTCACAAATACGCACGATCGTCCTGCAGCTCAGGGGTGAAGCCGGCCAGATGCAGGTCAAGGATCCGGCAATAGGCCTTGTTCATAATATCGGCGGTGTGGGGCTTTACGGAAACGTCACGATCCTCGGGAGATGAAACAATGGGCAAAAAGAAGGAACTGGACACACGATTCGCTAAATTCGGGACAGTGAGCTTCACGGCCACTACCAAGGTCAACGACTTCATAGATCATCTCGAGGCAGGTAAGGTCATGGGAACGAAATGCCGCGGATGCGGGCGCATGTTTTTTCCACCCAGGGCTGATTGTTATGCCTGTCTTTCGAGCGACATGGAATGGAAGCAGGTCCAGGGTGCAGGAAACCTTGTGACCTACTCGAAGCTGGAGTATGCGCCGGTGGGTTTCGAAGCCGATTTGCCCTACCGCATCGCTTTGCTTGATTACGGCGAATATAAGGTGTTCGGAAGAATCGCATCTGATATCCCCGACGAAGAACTCGAAATCGGTATGCCGATGGTAACTCGTGCCAACCCCCTTCCATCCGGCCGGTTGAATTATGTCTTCGACAGAGCCGAACAGCCCTGACCGCATGGATAGAAACAAGCCGGGGACCGGGCTGAAAAAGGGGCCTGTCTCCGGGGCGCCGGGGTGGATTCGTATATGTATTTCCGCGGACACTGAGGCCTGCGAAGCCGCAGGTGCATTTCTGTTAGACCTTGGCTGTGAAGGAACCGTCGAAGAAAACGGCATTATTTGTGGATACCTGCCGGGAAACCCGGAGATGGATGAGCTGTCAATAAGGCTCGATTCTTTTACGGCCGAGCTTAACCGAATTTTCCCTTCCAGTACTCCTGCATCAGCCTCACTTTCACCCGTAGCCGAAGAAAACTGGGCCGAAAACTGGCGGGCGTTTTTCAAGCCCGAACGGGTCGGCGCAAAGCTTATGATTTACCCGGCATGGGAGCCCGTCCCCGCCGGGCACACAGGCCATATCCTTTTGATGGACCCCGGCCCGGCCTTCGGGACCGGGCAACACCCCACCACCAGGCTTTGTCTCAAAGAAATAGAACGCCTTTGGGGTGAAGCTGGCCGGGGTTCTTTGCTTGATGTGGGAACCGGAAGCGGAATTCTTGCACTTTATGCGGCGAAACTTGGCTTTGATCCGGTTTTGGGAATCGACGTTGATGCAGAAGCTCTGGGTTGGGCGGCACACAACATTGCTTTGAACGGACTCCAAAATGAAATATCATTAAGCAATGCTCCGGTTCAAGCAAGCGGCGCACGGCATAGGGTTGTGGTGGCCAATATTCTTCTAGGGGAAATACTCAGGATCCTGCCGCACCTTCTTGCAAGAACGGAGGAAGGGGGCGCGATCGTTATATCCGGGATACTCAGGGACCAGGCAGCTGAAGTCGAAGCGCACCTTCCTTCCGATCTTGCAGGATCGCTCGTTGTTCACACCGAGGGGCAGTGGGCTTGCATGACCGCTGAAATCCAGCATAGCAGCCGATGACAATGAGACGTTTCGTGATCGACGATATCAGCGGAGAACGTTCCACTCTCCGTTTGAGCGGCCCGGAAGCCGCCCACATGGCTAAAGTTCTGCGCATGGGCCCCGGCGACAAGTGTATAATGATGGACAGAACCGGCAACAGGGCGTTGTGCCGAATCCAGGAAACCGGAAGGGGAAATGTCCTCCTTGAAGTCCTGGAACCCCTACCGACCCCGGCGGAGCCTCCGGTATCAATAGTCCTCTGTCAGGCGGTCCTTAAAAGCCGCGCGATGGACCTTGTCATAGAAAAGGCCTCCGAATTGGGTGTGACCTGTCTCAGACCCTTCCTGTGTGCACGCAGCGTAGTCAAAACGGATGAAAAACGGGCAGGCAATAAGATGAGGCGCTGGAATGAAATAGCCTTAAGTGCCGCCAAACAAAGCGACCGGAGGCGGCCTATGCTTATAGAGCCTATTCAGACTTTTGAGAAACTTCTTGAAAACCTTAGAAAAGATGAAACAAGCCTCAATTTGATATTATGGGAACAGGAACGGGAAAATTCGATCGGTGCCGCTGTTGCTCAACTCGGAAATCCGAACTGCGTCACTGGAATCGTCGGCCCGGAGGGAGGGTTCTGCCCAGAGGAAATCCTTTCGGCCCGGGCGGCGCATGTGTCGCCGATAGGTCTAGGGCCCCGGATTTTAAGGGCTGAAACCGCGGCTATCACCCTGGCCGCTCTCCTGCAGTATGAGTTCGGGGGCCTGGAGATCACTTGAAACACGTCTGAACGTCAAGAAATCCTTACCACCTCGAATTCCTGAATTCCCCCTGGCGTTGTGACTCTCACCTCATCTCCTTCCAATTTTCCAATCAGCGCTTTCCCGAGGGGGGAGGTCACAGATATCCTGCCTTTTTCTGGATCGGATTCATAAGGCCCCACCAGCCGGTATTCGACTTCTTCGTCTGTCCCGGTATTGAAAAGAAGTACCTTCCGGCCGAAAACAACGGAATCACAAGGGCCCTTGTCTTCCTCTATCACCTCGGATTGGCCGATTACCGATTTGAGTTCATTGATCCTACCCTCTATAAAGGACTGCTTTTCTTTGGCCGCGTGATATTCGGCATTTTCACTAAGGTCACCATGCGAGCGAGCTTCTTCGATCATACGGATATTATTAGGTCTTTCGACTTTCTCAAGATTTTTCAGCTCGCTCTTCAACCTGTCGAGTCCTTCTTGGGTTATCGGAATTGTTTCCATTTATAAGCTCCGTAGTTTTTCGGTCCCTGAAACGGAACCATCCAATAACAAAAGACCACGAAAAAGCTCTCCAGCGCATGCGGGGCTTGTTCTCGTGGTCTTACTCCGATTCAGTTTTTACTTTCTAACCGGATACTACATCGCCCACCGCCTGTCAAGACCGTTTAGCCGGTCTGAAGAGAGGTTAACAACCTAGAATCATCCTCTCACGCCATCCCTTTAGTACCCGGGGCACGAACCATCAAAACCGGAACATGCGCCATACGCAAAACTCTGTCCGCAACGCTTCCCCTGACCCATCTGCTTACCCCCGAGCGTCCGTGGGTAGCCATGATTATCAAGTCGACCTTTTCCTCTTCAGCGTAGTCGATGATACGTTCTTCCACTCTTCCGGTAATCACCTTTGCATGGGCCGGACCCCCAGCCTGATCGAGGCGAGCCGCAAGATCAGTCAAATAATCACCAGCGCCGGCCACCATTGCGTTTTCCCTTGCCTTCCACTGCTCGGGGCTTATCACGTCTGCATGCGCCACGACCGTGCTGTCGACCGGCTCCACCACCCTCAATAAAATCACCTCGCATTCAGGGAAACCTTTCCTGAATGCCTCGACGTGAGGAATGACACACTCGGAAAGCTCTGAGCCGTCAAGCGTAACCAATATTTTCTTGTACATGGAGCACCTCCTTTCCAAAAATAATCCACTGTTTCACTTCAGTACTTCTTAATACCAGGCACCTTTCCCATAGGTCTCGATATCGAAGCGTTAGGACCGAGCCGTTTCGGACACCGGTACTCACAGCGATGAAACGTTGGTAATTTGGGCTATTGGCGCATCTTCGCTCCATCAGGAAGGCTGTTGCAATTCTATTATTTTTATACCGGGGGCGGCCGAATTTGCAAGGAGAATATACAGGTTGAAAAATCGGGCCGGAAGCCTCTCGGCCCGGCCCGACTACAGAAAGGATGTTTTTGCATCGATTGGATGATCAACCGGAATGCCGTTTGTTTCTCACATCTTTAAGGCTGCTGGTGAAAAAGATGCACGCGCATTCAAGAAGACATTTTTTTCTGTGTGCCTGAATATGACTTTCTCTTTAAAGTGTAACCTTGGACGGGTGAGGCCGCCGCGTGGTTTATTTGGGTGTGTTAAAGTCGTTTTACCGGCACACAAAACAACATCGACGCTTCCGTTGGAAGTCTTATCGGCACCATGCCAACAGGACTTTAGTTTAAGTATAAAGCAAGTTATATGCCAAACCCGCAAGACCTGTTATTTAAACAAAAAAATCCTGCAATTTCCAGAGTTTCAAGCATGCCGACAAAAACAAGGGCAAATCGTATCGGGCGT
>CAYXDR010000207.1:0-5981 GCA_964463515.1 uncultured Desulfobacteraceae bacterium
CGAAAAGGGATTCGACTATACGGGCCGCACGGCTTTGATCGAGCGGCCCGTATTTCATTTCAGGAAAAAGAAATCTTTGTTTTGGCTCGGTGCGGATGTAGACCCGTACATTCTTCCTGACGCTTTCAACTATATCGGATTTCTTTAATGTCATTGAAACTCCAATCGACAAAATCAGAGCGCTCCGATCAACCTGGCAATTACGATACGCTGTACTTCACTGGTTCCTTCTCCTATTTCAAGGAGTTTTTGATCCCGGTAGAACCGCTCCACATCGTATTCCTTCATCAACCCATACCCGCCGTGAAGTTGAACCGCGGAATTGGCGCAACGGTACATCACCTCGGAACAATAAAGCTTTGCCATGGCCGCCTCTTTCGAAAAGGGCCTGTCATTGTCCCGCAACCAACACGCCTTGTACAGTATCAACCTGGCACATTCTATCTCCATTGCCATGTCAGACAGGCGGAAAGAATTTACCTGAAAACGGCCTATAGGCCTTCCAAATTGGACTCTTTCCCGTGAATATTTCAATGCCAGATCAAAACAGCCCTGGGCACCTCCCAACCCCATGGCTCCGATCGACAGTCTTCCCCCGTCCAGTGTTTTCATCATCTGGTGGAACCCCTGCCCTCTCGGTCCAAGAAGATTTTCGAGGGGCACGCGGCAGTCGTCGAAATAAAGTTCGCTGGTGTTGGACGCCCGCCACATCATTTTACCGTGCATTTCCCTTGCCTCATAGCCGGGGCTCCCAGCCTCCACCAGGATGCACGACAACTCCGGCCGGCCGTCGGCTCTGGTCCCTGTCCGGCAAAGGACGGTCACTCCCCCGCTGATTTTTGTGGATGCATTGGTTATAAAAATCTTACTGCCGTTAATTACCCATTCATCTCCATCCATCACGGCTGTGGTACGGGAATTGGACGCATCTGATCCTGCATTGGGCTCTGTGAGACCGAAACCCCACAGGGCCTCGCCTCTGCACAGAGCGGGAAGATACTTCCGCTTTTGTTCTTCGCTTCCGAAATAATAAAGCGGGCCGATACCCAAGGAGTTTCCGGCGGCAACGGTGGCTGCATGAGACCCGTCAATCCGGGCCAGTTCCTCGGTTGCTATTATATAGGACAGGTAATCCATTCCCTGGCCCTGGTAGCTGTCGGGGACAAACATCCCGAATAGCCCCAGGTCGGCCATCTTCTGCATGGTATCGTAGGAAAAAACTCCCCGTTCGTCGAGATCCGCCGCTACAGGCTTGATTTCCTTCTCAGCGAATTCCCGCACAGATTTGCGCAGGATGTCCTGCTCCATTGATAGGCTGAAGTCCATGATTCCTCCTATGCATGATTACGGTGAGTTGCATTTACCATAGTTTAATGCAGGTTCCCCTGTCAACTCATTTATACTCGTCGATCAAGCCAATATATCGTGAATGTGGAAAATCCCTTATACAATAAATATTGACAAATGGTAAACATTAACCTATACGGCATATTTGACGGCATCGCAAAAGAGGATCCATCGTCATTTCCACCAGGAACAGGGCCGGAATCAATCCCGGCCCTTGAGGCCGGAGGATTCAAGTACTTCCGGGCTCCCCTGTACATCTTTGTGTTGGCAAATGACGGCGGAGGGGCCTTTTACGAGGTCATCAATCCTGCCCTTTCAGAAAGGAGAAAGCCTTATGATTACCTTCAGTGAACGGCAATTAAGAACACCCAGATTTTTGCGGCCGGTTTACCTCGTTACCGCCGGTCAATCCAAGTTCGACAGGGCGATCCCGGAAAAACGCACGGAAGAGCTCTGCATCGATGCGCTGACGATGGCGGCGCGGTTGATCGATAAATCACCGGCCGATCTGAAACGCTACATTCACACCGCATATTATGGGCATTTCGCTGATCATTTCGGGGACCAGCTTCTCGGAGAGGCGGTAATCCATGACAGACTCGGCCTCGATCCCCTGGGCAACATAGGAATCAAAACCGGGGGCGCCACCGGAGGCTCGACGCTCTGGGAGGCGGTAAAGGCAGTGGCCTCCGGCTACTCGGACTGTGCACTGGCCATGGGCTGGGAACGGATGGATGAAGTACCCACGGATGAAGGGAACCACCTTATATCCTGTGCTGCAGACAAGGACTGGGAAACACCGCTGGGCCATATTTATACGGGGTATTATGCTGTTATGGCCCAGAAATACTGGCAGGTTTTTGGAAAGGAGGAGGAGTCTTTCCGGCGCACACTTGCGGAAATCTCGGTCAAACACCACGGTTACGCCCGCCATAATCCATTTGCCCAGGCCCCGATGAAGATCACGGTTGAGGACGTGCTGGCATCTCCGGTGGTGGCATATCCACTGAGGGCGCTCGACTGCTGCCTGATGAGCGTAGGCGCAGCATGCGCGGTGATCTGTGACGAAGACACCGCTATCGAGCTTACCAGGAATACAGGGAACAAGCCGCTTCGGATATGGGTTACGGCAGGCTCGCATACTTTGCGCCCCGCCTGCCGGCGCCCAATGGAGATACCGCTCCTGCCCCACGAAAGCCCGGATCAATATTCGGAGCTGGCCGAAAAATTCCCGGGCGGAGAAAGGTATCCGGGTTTCACGGGTTTTCTTGCCGCCAGAATGGCAGCTTACTATGCCTACCGCATGGCTGGTATTACCGATCCGCTGGAAGACCTGGATGTCGCGGAACTCCATGATGCATTCACCATAAGCGATGTACAGAGCTACGAAGATCTCGGCTTCAGGCCGTACGGGTACGGCCGAGACTACGTTGAATCCGGTGACTGTTATCATACGAACCCACATACCGGCCTTCCCGGCAAGCTGCCATCCAATCTGTCAGGCGGCTTGATCGGGTGCATGCACGCTGTTGGCGCGACAGGGATAATGCAAACCTTCGAAATAGCCTCACACCTCTGGAACCGCTGGGCGGAAATCCACGGCGATGCGGACTTGTGGAAGGACTTCGGCAGGGAAAAACCCGCCGACTGGGAAGACCTTCAGGTGCACGGTGCCGCCAGAGGGATGGCAATAAGTCACGCCGGCGTGGGCTCCCATGTAACGGCCACTATCCTGATGGATCCCGATCACCTTCTCAAAGACGACGCGTGAAGGAAAGGAGGCTGAAACATGAGTATTTTCGGAACGGTAAAAGTCCAGAACGGCAAATACAAAATCAAAGGCGATTTTCATCATATCACGCCCAACATGCCTATCCGCCACGCCCAGGAAAAATGGCGGCTCATGGGCGTGACTAATCCGCGCCAGATGACCTACATTCACACTTATGGCGGTGAGGCCGTCTTTTTTGAAAACCTGAGCAAGGGAAAAATTTTCGGATCCCGCTGCGATAACCCCGCATGTGATTTTCCGGAAACGCTGTACCTACCCTTTCGCATACACTGCCCGGACTGCCTGTTCAGGGCCACTGCGGTGGACCTGACATCAGTATGCAGGGAGACTGCGGTTATTCATACTTTCATGGTGTGTGAGCGTTCCGGTGCCTTCAATACACTCGACACCCCCATCCGCTTCATAAATATTGAATTCGAAGGAGTGTCGACGATTCTGATGAGCTACCTTTCTGTGGGCGAACCTGAAATAGGGATGAGGGTGGTACCCATATTTCGCACTCTGGAGCCGACTTACACAATCACCGATCTTTCGTGGGTGCCGGAAGGAACCTCTGAAAATGTGCTGCCACAGGGCTTCAGCTTCGGGTAAACACAGCGCACCGGTAAATCTTCCCGGCGTGGAAATTTGACGGTGAATCCAAAGTAAACAATCGGGCTTGACCGCAGGAAAAATTTTTACTAAACGAACAGAAAAAAAGGTAGATTCAAAAAAGGTTATGCAACAGGCAGACGCCATCCCGACCTTCGGGATGGCGTCTTTTTTTCAGGAGTCTTTTATGGGTGTCAGGCTTGCGGTACTCGGAGCTTATTTTCTAATCGTGATGACAATAGGCCTGGTGGCTCGAAAACGGTGGCAGTCGACCCCGGAATCATATTTTCTTGCAGACAGGGCACTAGGGACCTTTGTGCTGCTCGGAACCATGGTTGCCACCAATTTTTCCGCGTTCACCGTGTTTGGAGCTTCCGGTGCCGGTTATCGGGGCGGGTACGCCTTTTTCCCGATCATGGGTTTCGGCACTGGTTTCATGGCTTTGACCTTCTGGATACTTGGCCGCAAAATCCACAAAACCGGGCGAGAGCTGAATCTCGTTACTCCTCCGGAACTCATAAACCACCTCTATCGAAGCAGGCCGGTTTCGGTTGTGTTCGCTTCCGTGATGATAGTCTTCACGTTGCCTTATCTTGCCCTGCAGCCCATGGCCGCCGGTTATGTCCTCGAATCACTCGTCGGCCTGCCCTACAGGTGGGGAGCATTTTTGGTTACCGCTGTCATAACGCTCTATACCCTCCGCGGAGGCATGCGGGCTGTTGCATGGACGGATGTGTTTCAGGGAATCTTGATGGTAGTCCTGCTGACGGTCTCCTTCTGGCTGGTGGCCGAACATCACGGCGGTTTTGTCCGGGCAAGCCGCGACATATTTACAACCCACCCTGAGTTGTTTTCAAGGCCCGGAGGCGAAGGAGTATACACGGTGGGAATATGGTTCAGCTACATGCTGCTGTGGTTTCTTTGCGATCCCATGTTTCCCCAGCTTTTTCAACGCTTCTACGCCGCCAGGAGCAACCGTGTCCTGGCAGGTGGAATGATTTTCTACCCCCTGGTCTGCACCGTGGTTTTTTTCCTGCCGGTAGTCATCGGGATGATGGGCAGGCTTTCATGCCCGGGGCTCGAAGGAAAACAGGCAGATAAAATTCTGCCCCTTCTCATGTCTTCCATTTCCGGGGATGCCATGGCAGCGCTGGTGATGGCGGCCGGGCTCGCGGCTCTGATGTCCACGATGGACTCCCAGTTACTGACCTTGAGTTCCATAATAACGAGAGATATTTTTCCCGTCAGGCACCGTTGTCTCAAGGCAGGAGCCGCCAGGGGAAGAATCGCCGTGGTGTGTCTTAGCGCGGCAGGCCTTGCGCTTTCCCTGAACCCCCCTGCCACCATCCTCCAAATCGCCACCCAAACCTTCACGGGGCTGGCTGTACTGTTTCCTTCCGTCATTTTCGGGCTGTATTTGAAGCACAGGTTCGCCTCATCGGCAATGGTGTCCATCATCGCCGGTGAATCGGTGGTCGCGGCGCTCTACCTGCATTTTATCCAGGCAGGACCGTTTCTGCCCATCGTGTGGGCTGCGGCTGCATCCTTCGGGGGATACATCGTTGCCCATCTGATCTTGCTGCAGCGAAAAGGGCTTCTGAAATGGAGAATCCCGGCATCCGCCAAAAACCCTTATATTTATGTTTTTTCTGGAATTTTCCTACTTTCCATAGACTTCTGGGCCTGGAACTTTTCCACCCCGCTCATATTCGGCCTTCCTGTATGGCTGCCCTATTTCGTGTTCCTGTCGGCGGCTCAGACAATCGCAATGATTTTGCTTGTAAGAAGCACAAACAGCAGTCAGCGCCCACAAGGCAATTTCGTCTGAACAAGGCGGATGGGCTTGCGGAAACTTTTCTCCGTCCATCAAAAACCCTTTTTGCTCTCGAGGATTGCCTGGATATTCTCCTCGGCCCAGTCATCCACCCTCCTCTCGCGCTCCACGTATTCTATCAGATCATCAGATATGCGCACGCCTTTTTGGAGCGCTTCGACTATTTTTTCTCCGGCATATTTCTGACCGAGGGCGTTGACATAAACAACTCCGTTTGCTTCATCGAAACCCTTTTCCTTCAGTACCCTCGAAGCGCCGCTGGTACTGATAACGAGAAGCCCCCGGTCTTCTCCCGGCAGGTACTTCTGGGACAGGATGTACTCAAAAGCCACGAGATTCATCCCATCCTCGAGCGGGGTTACCATCATTACGTCCACGTTCTTCATGAACCGGTAATTCTGGGGCGGGTTCACTCCC
>CAYXDR010000208.1:0-2961 GCA_964463515.1 uncultured Desulfobacteraceae bacterium
GCGGCAAGGCGTTCGGCAGGTGCTGCGCGTCCGTATGCCGGCCTGGAATACCACGCATGGTAGGCAAGCGGCACAACGGCCCGGATCATTTTTTCCACGTCCTTGTCTTCAAGTATACCCAGAACAATGAAAAGCCTGGCTCCTGGCGGTGACTTTCTGAGAGAGCCGGCCAGTTGGGTCATTGCCGCGGGGTTGTGTGCCCCGTCCAGGATAACAAATGGTTCGGAAGACAGCAGATGCATGCGGCCCGCCCAGGTGGTGTTTCGGAGCCCCCTCCGCACCTGGGCCTCTTCCGCCGCGAACCCGGCGGGTTCCAGCATTTCGAGAGCCGACAGGGCGGTTGCTGCATTTCTCGGTTGAAATCTTCCCTTGAGTCCCAGCTGCAGGTCACGGTATTGATGCCTTGGGCCGTAGTAATTGAGCCCCTTGCTCGTGAAGCGGTATCTTGCGTCCAATCCGACGCGGATCAGCCGGGCGTTTTTGGCTCTGCAGGCCGATTCTATAACTTCACGTACCACCCTTTGCCTTGCCCCCGAGACTACCGGTGCGTGTTCCTTAATTATTCCGGCTTTTTCCGCGGCAATGGCGCCCAGGTGATTGCCGAGGAAAAATGTGTGCTCCCTGCTGATGTTGGTGATGACCGAAACAAGAGGTTCAATGACATTGGTGGCATCCAGCCGTCCTCCCATTCCCACTTCCATGATATCTATATCCGTTTCCTGCCGGGCGAAATAAAGAAGCGCCATGGCGGTCGTGAATTCAAAAAACGTGGGAGGTTCCTGCGGTGAGGTGGCCTTTCTTATATCCCGGACAAGGCGGACAACCTCTCCGCGTTCAATTTCGGAGTTGTTTATGCGGAACCTTTCCGTGAACCGCACCAGGTGAGGGGAAGTGTAAAGGCCGACTTTGTACCCGGCCTCGCCGAGCATGGAACACAGAAAGGCCGCCACCGATCCTTTGCCGTTGGTGCCGGCGATGTGTATATATTTGCGGCCCCTGTGCGGGTTTCCGAAGCACTCGAGTATGTTGGATGTTTTCGATAGCCCAAACTTTATCCCGAATTTCTGGAGCCCGTAAAGGTAATTTAACGCTTTTTGATAGGAATCTGTATTACCTGCCATGGATTCGCCTGTCTTCCGTTTTGATCTTCCAGGAAGATGTCGCCTGCCATGCCGCCCCCGGCCCTGGATGCCTGCTGAGCGGGGCTGGGCTATATTCGCCAAAGAGTGGGATTGTTGTCAATTCAAAAGACAGCCTCGAGTAGAATCAGAATCATTTTTCGTTTTCGTCGGCTTTTTTATCGATGGATCGTCCGTTTCTCCATGTGTAATAGATGCGGTAAAAAGCGGTTGCGTGGGTCAAAACAGCCAATGCCCACAGGGCGGGTTTAAGAAAGCCGAAAAGGCTTGCTGCGGCAAGCAGGATGATTCGCTCCGGCCTTTCCATAAGGCCCACGCTGCAGAGCGGAATCACGAGCTCGGCGCGCGCCCGCACATAGCTTACCATGAAGGACCCCGAAATAATAAACAGGCACAGAACCATGCCTGTCATGTCACCCTTGCCGGCGTACATGCAAAGAACACCGCCGAACATGAGAAAATCCGAATACCTGTCCACGACTGAATCTGTGAACGCTCCAATTTTCGAGGCCTTGCCAGTAAGCCTTGCCACCGCTCCGTCGAGCATGTCGAAGGAACCTGCAAACAGGATCACGAGGCCTGCAAAGACGAGCATGCCCCTGTAGTAAAGCCAGGCGGCCGCAATGTTTACCACCAGACCCGCAAAGGTGAGCATGTTCGGGGTTACGCCCGCTCCATGAAGCATGGAAGCGGTTTTTGTTACCAGGGGCTGAATCCTGGATTCGACGATTCCCCTCAACACGTTGGTTTTCTCCTGAAATTGGTTGAAATATTTTGTTTAGCCGGTAAAAATATAATTCAAAAAAATCTAGTCAATTAAAATAATCAAGTCAAGGCTGATGGCCTCGTAAAAAGTGCCATCCCTGCCTTATCGGCGTCGGGGTCGGAATCGGTATCGGGGTCGAAAAGGCCGCCGATCAACGTCCGATACCGATCCCGATAGCGACCCCGACCCCGAAGGACATCGTTATTTTGACTTTTTACGAGGCCATCATGATTGTGCTGAAAAGCCGTCCTCAGCCCCCGGCTATCATGAAAGAGGAAGGGTCGAGCCGGACCCGGCGGCCCGAAACCGTTTCGTTCCCGTCATCCTTAAGCAGCCTCAGGTAGAGACCTTCGGCTTCAGGCTGCAGGTGCAGGATGACTGAAAACACATCGTCCACCTCGTGGCAGGGATACGGAATGCCTCTTTCATTCATTTCCGAGATATGACGATGAGACAGCGCCGAGAACCACACCTCCGCCTCGATTTCCCGGGCAAGCCTCGAAAAATCAATGAAAAAAACGCGTCCGGCAGCCATAAAGTCAAGCCCGTCCACCAGGATTACATCCGGGGAAAAATCCAGGGATTCCTTCAAATTGTTCAACTGCGCCCGTAGCCGCTCAAGCTGGAAGCTTTGATTGACATACGAGAGAATCACCCTGTTACGTTCCACCAGCTGACGGGAATCATCATCCTCTTTCAGATTACATGCGCTCATCAATTCAGCCAACATCACCTGGTAATAAGCATGGGTCTTCTCCGGTCCTTCCCCGACGCATACATGCACCACCCTGCGGTTCTCCATGATTTCATGCAAGGCGATATTTATCAGGCAGGCAGTCTTACCGACACCCGCACGGGCTATCAAAACCCCCATCCGGCCGGGTCTGAGGCTTTCTCCGGCAGCATCTTCCAGTATTCTCAACGGGCTCCCGGACTGCAAAATATTTTTCATTTCCTGTCTCCCTTCGCCTTTTCCCTTAGGCGCGATTTCAACTCCTCGGCCAGGGATTCGGGAACTTTTGCGTAACGCGAAAATTCCATTGTAAATTCGGCCTT
>CAYXDR010000208.1:2971-5970 GCA_964463515.1 uncultured Desulfobacteraceae bacterium
GGTCAACGAACGCAGGTGGGTTGCGTAACCAAACATTTCCGCCAGCGGAACCTCGGCCTCCACGGTGGTGAAAAGACCGTCTTCCATCGTGCTGGTGATCATACCCCTGCGTTGGGTTATAGAGCCCATGACGCTGCCCTGGTACTCGGCGGGACTTTCGACGGCCACCCTCATGATCGGTTCAAGCACAACAGGGGAAGCCTTCATGTATGCACTCCTGAAAGCACCGACTGCGGCCTGGGAAAACGCCATCTCAGACGAATCCACGCTGTGGGCTTTTCCGTCATTCACAAGGACCCTCACCCCGATAACCGGGTATCCCACCAGTCCACCCTTATGGAGGCAGGAGCGAAAACCTTTATCCACGGCAGGAATGAATTCGGTTGGAATTGCACCGCCCTTTACTTCATTGACGAATTCATACACCCCTTCCTGGAGCGGTTCAAGGAAGCCTGCCACCCGGCCGAATTGCCCCGAGCCACCAGTTTGCTTCTTGTGGGTGTAATCAAAAGAGGCCTTTTCGGTTATCGCTTCCCTGTAGGCCACCTGGGGCATTCCCGTGGCAACCGATGCCTTGAACTCCCTCTTCATTCGCTCCAGGTAGACCTCAAGATGCAATTCCCCCATGCCGGAAATTATCGTATCCCCACTTTCCGGGTCCACATAACTCTTGAACGTGGGATCTTCCTTGGTAAACCGGTTGAGTGCCTTTGCCATGTTGTTCTGCGATTTTGCATCTTCAGGCGTGACCGAAAGAGAAATAACCGGCTCCGGTACAAACATGCTCGACATGCTGTAATTCACCGATCCGTCTGTAAATGTATCACCCGAATGGCAATCCACCCCGAACAGGGCGACGATACCGCCTGCTTCGGCGCTCTCGACCTCCTCCATCTCGTCTGCATGCATCCGCACCAACCGGCCGACCTTAATCTTTTTGCCGGACCTGGATATGAACATCTCGTCGCCCTTCCTGATCCGGCCCTGGTAGATTCTGAGATACGTCAGCTGTCCGTACGGCGTAACTTCCAGCTTAAAAGCCAGAGCCACCATGGGCTTGTCCGGGGCCGGCTCCAGCACAACTTCCTTTTCGCCGGCCGATAAGTCGAAGGCCATATTTTCGACTTCCACAGGGGACGGAAGATACCGAACCACACCGTCCAGCACACACTGCACACCTATATTCTTGTAGGCGGATCCCATGAAAACAGGCGTAATCCGACGGGAGATGGTTCCCCTGCGAACAGCATCGATCAGCAGCTCCTCGGTGACATTGTCTTCAAAAACGGCTTCCATGAGATCGTCGGAAAACATGGAAGCGGCGTCCAGAAGTTCTTCTCTCCTGGCCGCGGCCTCTTCCGCAAGCTCAAGGGGGATTTCCTTCGAGACCACTGCCTCGCCGTTTGCACCCTCGAAAAACAGAGCTTTCATAGACACGAGGTCCACGACCCCTTTCATATTGTTTTCAGAGCCTATGGGAATCTGCATGAGAACAGGGTTGTGGTTCAACTTGCCCCGGAGCTGCCCGGCGACCCTGTAGGGATCGGCGCCGGACCTGTCGCATTTGTTTATGAATGCAATCCGCGGCACCCGGTAACGGTTCATCTGCCTGTCGACGGTTATGGACTGGGATTGAACACCTGCAACCGCGCAGAGGATCAACACTGCCCCGTCCATTACCCTTAGGGCACGCTCCACTTCTATGGTGAAATCCACATGGCCGGGAGTATCAATAACGTTTATCTGGTGATCGGCCCACTGACAATGGGTGGCCGCTGAAGAAATTGTTATCCCGCGCTCCCGCTCCAGCTCCATGGAATCCATGGTGGCACCTACGCCGTCCTTCCCCCTCACCTCGTGCATCGCGTGGATACGCTTGGTGTAGAAAAGAATTCGTTCAGTGAGAGTCGTTTTTCCGCTATCTATGTGAGCGCTTATTCCGATGTTTCTTTTAAGTCTTATACCTTCCGACATTTCAAACCCTCTTATCGGCTTCGGAGATAAAAGCCGTGTCCGCTTTCATCGCCGTTTAACATAAAGGTTTATATCCTGACAATACTTTCCCCCGAGCCGCTTTCGACATTTAATTCCTCATGGGGAATTCATGGGATTTTCATCAGGCCCCCCTTCTGTGAAGTGCGCAAGGGGAAAAAATTCCCGCCGCATTCCCGCCTTGTAAGGATCAAAAAAAGAGGGCCGCACCAGCTTGCCCTCCTTTTCCGGATGAACTTTAAACTATAATACAGGTTCCGAAAATTCAAAGGAGTATATTTCGCTCCGTCCGGCTGAAATACTGAATTCAGGTCTCGGCCTGGTCTCCTTCCTGGAGAATAAAACGCCAGGCGCAAAACCATTCCTTGGGATGGTCATCAGGAGGGCATCCCACGCATTCAGTGCGGATCCTAGGATCGATGGTTTTGGCAAAATACGGGTACTCGACTATCCCTGCGGACTTACAGGGATAATCCGGAAGGCCCTTTCTTCTCCTGGCCGCTTGAACCCTGCATTCATTCATCATGAACACGAAACTGTTTTCAGACTCTTCAACAATGGACTGTTTGTTGATCCTGGCATAAAGCCGGAAACCCAGGGCCGTCTTCAAAGCGTCGAGGCCACCGGAGCCGGGAAGTTCCAAAAATTTCTTTATGGACCACGCTTCAAACGGGGAGAATCTCGCCCAGCATGAATCGTTGCAACGCTTGGCGTCAAACATACCGCTGTCGAACTCGACAGCTTGGAACCAAACGCCGTCGTTCGCGAGCCAGTTTTTTGCCACCTCTTCGGTTAAGGCCAAAAGCGTTTCACGGGGCATAGCGGCAAGAGGGGCCGGCACACCGTTTTCTACCTCGAAATTGAAAAACCTGCCCAGCCTCTTCATCTGAACATCGTAGCTCCGGCAATAGGCCCTGTCCATTGCCTCAAGCGCTTTTTCCATCCCCATTTGGTGAATGATTTCGGTGAACCACAGGCCGTGGTGCACCGCTATGCGGTGGAATAGG
>CAYXDR010000209.1:0-5960 GCA_964463515.1 uncultured Desulfobacteraceae bacterium
ATTCCGACCCCGACGCCGATAAGCCGGGGATGGTACTTTTTACGACCTCATCAACCTTGATGACCCCGTAAAAGGTGGAAAATCTGTGATTAGTGACAAGGATAAGCCATGATACGAAAGGCCGTTTTTCCAGGGTGTTATTTGCAGGGCAGGGATATTCTTAAAGATCTAGGCGGGATTGAGGAACTTGAAAACAAACGGGTTTTTATTCTCGCCACCAATACTGCTGTGAGGCACATTATTCCGGATAATTTGTCTAACTGGCAAAAAATATGTGATATCACATACGAGAAATTCAGCGGCATGTGCACTTGGGATGAGATCAACAGGGTCCTGGAGCTGGCCGGTGCCGGTGGCTATGATTTCATCATCGGCATGGGAGGGGGAAAAGCCATTGACACGGCAAGGGTTGTTGCCAAACAGTTGGAGGTCAAATATATTTCCGCCCCTACCATCGCTGCAACCGACGCTCCAACCGCAAGTGCCTGCGTGGTATACAATGACGAAGGCTCTGTTTTAGATTACTTCAACACTCGAAATCCGGATTACGTGCTGGTGGATACAAAAGTCATTGCTGAAGCACCGACAAGGTTTCTTGTCTCCGGCATGGGCGATGCCCTTGCAACCTGGTTTGAAGCAGATACCTGTGAGCGGTCGTATTTCCGGAACGTCAGCGGCGGGTTTAATCTCAGGGCCGTTATGTCGCTTTCCCGTTTGTGCTATGAAACACTTCTGACTTATGGTTCCACCGCCAAAATCGCGTGTGACAATAATCTGGTCACCCCGGCACTGGAATACATTGTTGAAGCCAACATCCTCCTCAGTGGCCTTGGTTTTGAGTCCGGTGGTTTGTCCACTGCACACGGCATTCATGATTGCTTGTGCAATCTGGACGGAACACACGAATATTACCACGGTGAAAAAGTGGCGTTCGGCACCTTGGCGGGGTTGTTGCTCGAAGCCAGAGCCCAGTCTATGGTGGACGAGGTGTATGGATTCTGCAGATCCGTCGGCCTTCCCACCACATTGGCACAGGTTGGTTTGGAAAAAGTTACAGACAAAGAACTGGATGCCGCCATCCGTCCGGTTTTTGGTAACGAGCAAAGTTACCTTCACAATGTCAGATTTGAATTGACACCCGAAGGGATCATAGAAGCACTCCGCATGGCCGATGCGATCGGACGCCAGTCGGCATAGAATATTTCCACAAACATATTACTCCGCCAAGTTTGCCGTAAGTATTAACTGGCTTTTAATAAGCATAAACAGGACCGCTTCCATTAGTGAGGAGGCTGAGCTAGATACCCGAGATTGATTTTAAGGTGATGAATTGAAAAATCCTTTGCCACCTGTCAGCGAAGTCGGATCGGGTTTCTTTGGTCAAATGGTCATCAGAGCTTTTAATGCCTCTCGCACGCATAATCAGTTCAGCTGACAGGACATCCAACAGAGAAACAAGGCCAACAATTTTTCCTCGTTCGCACACAAAAATCCTACCAATATTGTTTTTCTCCATTATCAACGCGGCTTCCTCAAATTGGGCATCAGGAGGCAAACAGACAAGAGCCTTCGTGGCTATCTCTGAAATTTTTATTTCTTTGGGGTCTAATCCTTTGACCAACACCTTTGATACTATATCTCTGGCTGTAACCAGAAAATAATCTTGTAATTTAAAATTATTAACAAGAACTATATTTCCTTCATTCTTGTCTGCCAAAATTTTCATGGCGTCATAAATAGTTATGTCTTCATGAACATATTCGACCCGCGTCGTCATGAATTCACCTATACGCACCTTTTTCTCCTCCTTCTCGGCATTGAGCTTATATAGTCAATTTTTATTAGATAAGAATTTAATGTTTATCTAAATTGTTAAATAAAACAATACAAAGAAATAAAAAGGCTGATTTTTATTTTTAATGGGATAACTGTGAATTCAAATTTGCTTTTAAGTTCTTTTAGCTGAGCTCGCCGCCAGGTTTATCTTTGGAGGAAAACTTTTCTGTATAGGTACTTTCAGGAAACAGGTTACATCGTAGCAGTGCCACCAGATTCTTCAGCTTCTGTTCGTATGAAATGATCATGCGATGGGGAATCAAATCGGAATCACTGTGGCATCTTGCGTACCGCCACGCTTCAAGGGCCTCTCGATCTGCGGCGGCGATAATACTCGTCCTGTCCAGACTTTGGATTGCTTCAATAAAGTCTTTCATTTCGAACGATTCGGAAATCATATGTTTCTCCTCATTGATGAAAGCATAAGTTTATAAAATAAAATTCAACTCTTTGTTGCTGAAATGAACATTGTTTGGGATGGTAGTCGGATCCGTCGGAAAATTCAAAAATTAATACATACTGGCAGCGGAATGTTAGGAATGTGTTAGGTTTCAAAGGTTTCTTCAGGGCTGTGAAAAATCGCCGAAGATGTAGAACTTTCCTGCCTTACACCTTACTTAGTTTGCATCCCGGAAATGGTCCTTTTGCCCAATCCCCCGACTGAAGTCGGGACAAGTCTGCATCTGCCTGCTGCGCTGCGGCGCAGGCAGGTCAAACTGCGGGCTTGTTCGTGCCTGCCTGTGCCGGCACGGCAGACAGGCGACGTACTCCTGAAAGGCCTAGCAGCAGGGTAACAAAAAAATGAGTTCTTCATCTTCTAATAAAGCTTTAATTAAGTCCTAACAGAATAAATTTACAGTTCATTATATGCTAAAATGTACTTTTAAAAGTTAATTTTGATCATAAATAATCGCTTAAGGAGAAAAATGAAAATAGATCTGCACGTTCATTCCAAATTTTCCACTCGTCCCTCTCAATGGGTCCTCCAGAAAATCGGCTGTCCCGAAAGTTTTACGGATCCTCAACGACTTCACGACATTGCCATGGAAAGAGGCATGTCGATGGTGACCATAACCGATCATAACACCATTGAAGGGGCGTTAGAAATCGCGCACCTCCCGGAGGTTTTCGTCAGCGAGGAGGTGACAACCTACTTCCCTGAAGACGGATGCAAAATCCACGTGTTGGTTTACGATATTTCCGAAGAACAGCACAGAGAAATCCAGAAGGCCAGGCACAGCATATTCGATTTGGTCGGCTATTTGAAAGGCGAAGGCATCATTCACGCGGTCGCTCATCCGCTTTATTCCACGAATGATCGAATGAACGCTGACCATTTCGAGCAACTTCTTCTTCTCTTTGAGAACTTCGAACTGAACGGTGCCAGGGACGAAAATCAGAACAGAATCCTTCAAGGTATTCTCAACAGATTGGGGCCGCGGGACATCGAGAGGTTTGCAAACAGACACGGCATGGAACCCTGCTTCTCGGAGCCCTGGAGAAAGCATCTAACCGGAGGCTCTGATGATCACAGCTCCCTCAACATTGCCTGCAAGTACACGGAAGTCCCAAGGGCTGACAGCCTCACAGGCTTCTTTAAGGGCATCTCAAAGGATGAATGCCGCATACGCGGGAGGGAGGCAACCCCTCTGACCATGTCATACATGCTCTACAGCATAGCTTACCAGTTTTATTGCAAAAAATTCAATCTTGATCGTCATATTCGCAAGGACCTCTTCATACGGTTTCTTGACGGCTTTCTTGGAAACCATCATCCCGATTCAGGTATAAAATCGAGAATATACTTTTTCATAGGTTCTCACAGGCGCCTCAAAGCACCGGCAGAAGCAGCCGGCATCAAACAGCTGCTGCGCCACGAAACCCAGAAGCTCCTGTGCTCCGATCCCGCGCTTTTGAGTATCGCCAGACAGGGACACAGAAAAGAATTTGATTCGGATGCTAAATGGTTTGATTTCGTCCATCGCATCTCCAACAAGACACTCAATCATTTTTTGGACCGCTTTATGGATCAGCTGTCCGGGGCCAATGTTTTTGATATCTTCAGTTGTGTCGGATCCGCAGGAGCCCTGTATTCCCTTATTGCACCATATTTCTTATCCTTTTCCTTGTTTGCTAGAGACCGACAGGTGACTGAAGAAATCGCTGAGAGTTTTGTTTCCGTGCATGTTCGCCCGCTTAAGGACACGCCGCAGATAAAGGTCGCTCATTTCTCCGACACGTTTTACGAAATCAACGGTGTCGCCCTCACGCTGCAACATCAGATTCATCTTGCCAAAAGCACCGGAAAAGGCTTGACAGTGGTCACCTGCGACGAAATGGGACATAGCGGGGAGGAAATGATCCAGAATTTTATCCCCATAGGAGTTCACAGCCTGCCCGAATATCCCGAACAAAAGCTTTTTTATCCGCCATTTCTGGAAATGCTCAAATTCTGCTACGAGAAAAAGTTCACGCACCTTCATTCTGCTACGCCGGGGCCCATCGGGCTGGCAGCTCTGGCAATCGCCCATATCCTGAGGCTGCCTATCGTCGGTACCTATCATACTTCTTTGCCTCAGTATGCGAGATATCTCACGGGTGACAGCTCCATCGAAGATTTGATGTGGCGTTATGTGCTCTGGTATTACAAACAGATGGATCTGGTCTATGTTCCTTCAAAAAACACAGGGGATGAACTTGTAAGCAAGGGGCTTTCACCTGATAGAGTTCGGCTTTTTCCACGTGGGGTGGATATAAAGCGTTTTCATCCTTCAAAGTTTGACCCTGAATTTATCCGGCAATATTCAGATGATGGTGCGTTCAAATTGCTTTATGTCGGACGAGTGTCGAGGGAAAAGGATCTCCCTCTTCTGGCGGAGGTATTTAAAAAACTTTCATCCTCCATTCCACATCTTTCGCTGATCGTGGCAGGCGACGGCCCCTATTTGGAGGATATGAAAAAGAATCTGTCTGGCACAAGGGCAACTTTTACCGGATATTTAAAGGGGGAAGATTTAGCCAGGCTTTATGCCGGCTGTGATCTTTTTGTGTTCCCCAGCACAACAGATACTTTCGGGAATGTGGTGCTCGAGGCCCAGGCGTCTCAACTTCCCGTGCTGGTAACGGATATGGGTGGGCCACAGGAGAATATCATACCGGGTAAAACCGGTTTTGTCGTTCCTGGCCATGACGCACATTCGATGGCCGCCGCTGTTCGATCTTTGGTAGAAGACCCCAAGAAGTTGAAACAAATGGGCAAAGCCGCCCGCCGGTATGCAGAAGACAGGTCATTTGAAAAAGCTTTCGAGGAAACATGGATGATGTATGAAAATCCGGATATAGGTGGGCAGCCGCGCGAGGATATTTTAGCAAAAGCAATTTAAATTCCTTTTCTCACAGGGAGGTGCATATGCCCAGGACCTATGTGTTGGATACCAACGTACTTCTTCACAATCCCTACGCCATCTATGCCTTTGCTGAAAACAACGTAGCCATTCCCCTTCCCGTTATTGAAGAAATCGACAATTGCAAAAAGGCCCAGAATGAAATCGGGAGGAATGCGCGAATCGTGTCGCGGGAAATCGATTTATTGCGTCAGCTGGGCAGGCTTTCAGAGGGAATTTGCCTCAAGAACGGGGGTAAGCTGTGGATCGAGTTGAACCATCAGCAGGTACCTGGCTTGCCCGTCGGTCTGGATTCAAGCAAATACGACAATCGCATTCTTGCAGTGGCAAAGGGACTGCTTCAGGAGGAAGGCGGCCCGGTTATTTTGGTTACCAAAGATCTGAATCTTCGGATCAAGGCGGACGTTATCGGCCTTCCTGCGGAGGATTTCCATGCGGATACGATTGAATACGGGGAGCTTTATAGCGGTTCTCAAGAGAAATATATCGATGCGGCAAAAATGGAGCTATTTTTCAATAAAGGAGGGTTGCCCTGGCCGGACAGCGAGCGGCCTTGTCCAAACACATTTATTATTCTTAAAAATCCGATAGAACCTTCCCAATCCGCCCTCAGCCGATATCAAAAAGGAGAGCTCAGGGGCCTGAGTTATCCCGATGCCAAATGCTGGGGTCTCAAGGCCCGCAATAAAGAACAGCGCTTTGCCATGGAGCTGCTCCTGG
>CAYXDR010000210.1:0-5935 GCA_964463515.1 uncultured Desulfobacteraceae bacterium
AAAACAAGGGCTTGCGCGGAGACGTACTGGGGTACGTCGCCTGCCTGCGCCGCAGGGCGGCAGGCATGCCTGTCTGCCGTGCCGGCACAGGCAGGCACAAACAAGCCCGCAGTTTGACCTGCCTGCGCCGCAGCGCGGCAGGCAGGCGCAGAGATTGGGCAAAAGGACCATTTCCGGATGGAAACTTGTTAATAGTCAAGTTATCTCGAATCTATACCATATTCTGCTTCGGCTACATAGCGATTTTCTAAATTAAGATGCTAAAAACTCGCCATTTTGAAAAGGAACATAACGGAAAAAAGCTTGAAGGTAAAGGAAAATATAGAAAAGCATAAAGAAACGAGATGCAATTGGAAGTATACGCTTCCCGAAGGCAGGTCGGATGGATGCGCGAAGGAGTAAGAAAAGCAGGTAGACCGGGTTTGGCCATTGTATATTATCCTATCAATACCAGAGCTGAAGATTTGATAGGGGTTATGGATCCGGATCATGGGCTAAGACGTACTGATGGAATACTTTTATCTTTACTTCCTGACTTGAAAATGGAAAAGGCGCTATGGTCGCCGAGATCAGCCCTGTCGATATTGCAGAGATATTCCAGCTTAGAATATTGCTCGAACCTTTTGCTGCGAAGGCGTGTATTGAACGAGTAGATCATAAAAAGATCAAAGAATTGCGAGATGCTGCAGAAAAATTATACAATAGCCAAGAAAAAATAGTTTCGATGTTAAAGGAAAATATATCATTATATGAATCTCATTCAATTCATGAATTACATGTTATAATCATAAATGCCTCCGGAAACAGAAGGCTTATAAAAATTCTCGACATGTTGCAAAGCCAAATTAAATGGATATTAAGGCTTGCTGAAAAGATCCCCGGCCGGATAATCAGGTCGATTGGCGAACATATCTCTATCGCGGATGCTATTCTTGCTGAAGATGAATCTTTAGCTGAAAAAATGATGTTTGAACATCTTCAGGCTGCTAAAAATGATATTTTAGATGTTCAAAATTATAAATATATTTATGAAGATTGATGAAGCCGTAAAAAGTATAAAAATCATGTTCCCTCAGAGCCGCTAGCGGGACTGGTATCGAAGTTTGCTTCGGTAACCATTTCGGCTCCGAGGCGGCGGTGCTCTATTTTTTTCATGACGCCGGCGGTAATGTGCGGTCGAATTTGAAAAAGACAGATGCTACGGGTAGTCTTTCAAGAAATATACGGTCGATTCAAGGCTTTCAAGAAGTCTTTCCCGCTGCGGAGCATACGGCGCAGCGCCAGCTTGCGGCTCATTCCACGGCCTTTCGATGCTTCGGCTTGATAGTATCTGGCCGGCTCATCCACCAGGAGGAAAATTACCCGAACCCACTGCTCATCCTCAAGATGAGCCTTGGGATATCTCGGCTTGAGCGCTTGAACCCGGGCCTGGCCCAACGCAAGGATCTCCTCGCGGCCGCCGAACTGCATGGCACCGCTAGGACAGGCAAGAACGCAGGCCGGGTCAAGGCCGCTGGAAATCCGATCGATGCACATGGTACATTTAACAATGCTGCCGTCAGAGGCCTGCCTTGGAATGTCGTAGGGGCAGATGCCCCGTACATCCTCGAAAGCGGCCTTCCGGGCCTTTTCCGTATAAAGAACCGCCCCGGTCGCCTCATCGTGGATTACTCCGTCTGCCACATAGGCTTCTACTGCGTCCTTACAGTCGGGATAGAGGCAGTGACGGCACTGGTCCGAAAAAAAATACCAGACAGGAGCTTCATCGGGTGAATCGGCTGCAGGCTCGCTGAAACGAACCAGTTTGAACGTTTCACCGTCCAGATCCACAGGGTTTTGATGCCCGCCGCGGTTTCCGGGTCTGCCCGCACCATTTTGATTCCAGCTTTTGCAGGCGATCTGGCAGCTCCGGCACCCTGTACAAAGAGAGGTGTCTATCAAAAAGCTTTTGCCCCCCATCGGTTCAGACCTCCTTTCGCCTCAGGTTTATCATGAAAGCCTTGGTTTCAGGAATACGGGTATTCGGATCTCCAGCGGCAGCTGTCAGCAGATTGGCGCTGTCGCCGCCTCCCGGCGGTCTCAGCCAGCCGTAATGCCACGGCAGCCCCACAAGGTGAAACCTTGACCTGCCTATATCGAAGGGTTTAAGCCTGTCAGTCATCATCGCCACTGCTTCAAGCTTGCCCCTGGGGGATTCCAGCACTACTGTCTCGCCGTTTCGGATGCCTTTCATCTCGGCAAGCTCCAGGCTCATCTCAACGAACATCTGAGGCTGAGTCTCGATCAACCAGGGCATGGACCGTGTTACGATGCCCGTTTGCCAGTGTTCCGCGACCCGGTAAGTCGTGGCCATTATCGGATAGCGTAAATCGAAGTCAGGGCAGATTTCTTTGTCGAAGCTGTAATTGCGGACCAACGGGTTCACGCGCTGGGAATTGATAATATTGCCCAGGGCCGGTCCTTCGATTGGCTCATAGTGTTCGGGGAAGGGACCGTCCAGCAGCCCCGGCCCGAATATCCCTCCGAGCCCATCGGTTTTCATGATGAATGGATAACGGCTGTCGGTTCGCGCCGAGCCGTCCGGATTCTGCATCGGGTACCAGGCCCCGTCCGGGACATCCCCGACCCACTTATTGGAACAATAAATTCCCTTTTCGATTTTCCCCGCAAACCGGATTGCGGGCTTCAAAGCGTTCCAGGGTCTGCCCTGGAGGTCAACAGATGCACGGTTGTAGAGTATCCGCCGGTTCATCGGCCAAGCCCAGGCCCAGTCGGCATACAGTCCTATGCCTTCAGTGTCTGTTTTGCCCCGGCGGGCCATATTGTTGCCGTTGCCGTTATAACTCTGGCAGTACAGCCAGTTGCCGCAGGCCGTTGAACCGTCTTCCTGCAGGTAAATAAAGGACGGAACAGGATCGCCTCTTTTAAAGGCTTTCTCCTGGAGCGAAACATCCCGGGTGAAATAGCCGTTTACGGTCCGCGCCACCTTGTGTGCATCAAATCGGCCCTCCGTCTTGTAATTCCACTGAAGGTTCAGGATGGGTTCAGGAAACCGCCCGCCTTCCCTTTGATACAGCTCACGGACCAGGGAGAAAAGCTCGGCCATGATGTCGCCATCCGGCCTGGCGGCACCGGGAGGCTCCTGGGCTTTCCAGCGCCATTGTGCCCAACGTCCGCTGTTTGTGATGGAGCCCTCTTTCTCCATCGAGGCGGCACAGGGAAGCAGAAAGACCTCGGTTTTAACCGAATGCGGATGCATCCCTGGACCTTTCCAGAAAGAGGCTGTTTCGTTTTCGAAAAGGTTTACGCTTACCATCCACTCGAGCCTGGCCATGGCGGCTCGCGTCCGGCCGGCGTCGGCGCCGCTGCAGGCCGGGTTCTGCCCCCAGGCGAAAAATCCCCGGAATTTCCCCTTGTCCATGGAGTCGAAAATGTCCAGCCAACTGTATGTTCGGTTATCGTCAAGTTTTGGCAGCCACTGATAGCCGAACTCGTTTTCAGCTGCCGCGGCATCACCAAACATGGCCTTTAAAAAGCTGACAACATATTTCGGCCTGTTCTGCCACCATCCTGCGCTCATTGGGTCAACCGGCATCAAGGTGTTTGCTTCCAGGTAATCTTGCAGCTTTGCCATCGTGGCTTTGGGTACCGGCAGATAACCGGGCCAGTCCCCATATAGAAGCCCATGGTCCGTCGAGCCCTGGACATTGGACTCTCCGCGCAGAGCATTCACCCCTCCCCCCGCCATGCCGATATTGCCAAGAAGGAGTTGGATGATCGTCATTGCCCGGATGTTTTGAACTCCCACTGTGTGTTGAGTCCAGCCCATCGCATATAGAATTGTTGCGGCTCGATCGCGTCTGCCCGTGGCAGAGAACAGTTCATATATCTTGAGAAGATCTTCCTTGGATGTGCCGGTGACAGTAGAGACCTTTTCGAATGTATAGCGTGAAAAATGGACTTTAAGAAGCTGAAATACACATCGTGAATGCTTCAGTGATTTATCTTTTATCGGCAAGCCCCGGGTGTCTGTGTCATAAGCCCAGAAATTCCGGTTATAGGTCTGCGCGAGTGGGTCGAAACCACTGAACAATCCGTCATGGAATGCAAACCTCTTGCTCACCAGGCAGGCGGCATTGGTATAATCTTTTACGTACTGCTCAAAATAACTATTTGTGTTGAGGATATAATTGATCATGCCGCCCAGAAAAGCGATATCGGTTCCAGGACGCAGGGCAGCGTAAACATCTGCCTTGCTGGATGTCCGCGTGAAGCGAGGGTCCACATTAATTATCTTTGCGCCCCCCGCTCGCGCCTTTTCTATCCATTTGAAAGAGACTGGGTGATTTTCAGCAGGGTTGCTCCCCATGATCAGGACGCAATCGCTGTTGCGGATGTCGATCCAGTGATTTGTCATGGCCCCGCGACCGAACGACTCTACCAGAGCCGTCACAGTGGCGCTGTGTCAGATGCGGGCCTGGTGTTCTATATAGACAAGCCCGAGCGCGCGGAGCATGGCCTGATAGTTCCAGCACTCCTCGTTATCCATGGCTGCACTGCCCACGGATGCAATGGAACTGCACCGATTAACCGTCCATCCATCCGAATTTGCTTTTTCGAAGCCCCCGTCTCTGGCCTCCTTGATCCGTCGTGCAATTTCATTCAGTGCCCATTGCCAACTTCTTTTTTCCCATTGATCGGAAAACGGTGCACGATAAAGCACGCCTGTGATACGTCGATCGTTCGCAGCAAGCTGATCGAGTGCAGCTCCTTTGGCACATAAGGTACCTTCGTTGATGGGATGCTCCGGGTCGCCTTCAATGTAGACCACCCTGCCGGTGGCGGGATCAGTATGGCAGAGAAGTCCACAGCCCACCGCGCAAAACGGACAAATGCTGAACGTTTTTATTGTCCCCTTTGTTCTTAGATGCCACGAAATTTTTGCGCCCTCGCAGGACGCGGTATTCAGGCCAATCCGGCCGCTGACGGCCAACCCGGCGGTCAGAGCTCCTCCTGTTTTCAGGAAATTGCGGCGAGTAAACTTCATTTCTCACCTCCAGTGGAGAACGTTAACCCGACTTCGTAATTCTGAAAAAACAGTTGTTCGGTATTAAATTGTTAAAATTGCTAGAATTAAGGGAATGATATTTTGGCTGAGGTAGGCTTGCTGCTTGCCGTCCTTACCGTGAAAATACGTTTCAACCACCGATAACACAAATAACACAAACAAGCATCCCGCATGCAGCTATTGATCCGGGGAAAGGCCGGCAGTCGATTCAATCGAGCGCGCCCAGGATTATGCGCAGAGTTCTCCTCAGGGGTTCTGCAGCTCCCCATAGGAGTTGATCACCGACGGTGAAGGCCGCTACGTACTCCGGCCCCATAATCATTTTACGAATACGCCCGACCGGAATATGAAGAGTCCCGTTCACGGATGCAGGAGTGAGACCGGCAAGTGTCGAATCTTTGTCGTTGGGGACAATCTTTACCCATTCATTCCCGCCGGCTACCAAACCAATGATTTCATCGATGGGAACATCTCGGCGGAGTTTTATCATCAACCCCTGGCTGTGGCACCTCATGGCCCCGATTCTCACACACACGCCATCCACCGGTATGCGGGGGTCCGCGTTCAAGATTTTGTTTGTTTCCGCGTCTCCTTTCCATTCTTCCTTTGTTTGCCCGGAAGCCATGGGCCGGTCGATCCATGGGATGAGGCTACCGGCAAGGGGGGCCCCGAAAAGCTCCACGGGAAAATTATCGTCTCTCAAACGTGATGTAACGGCCGAGTCCACCTCGAGTGCACCAGAAGCTGCATCCCGGGCCAAAGGGCCTGCATAATCCGAAATATCCGCGATTTGTCTTACCAGTTCTTTCATGTGCTGTGCGCCTGCCCCTGACGCGGCCTGATAAGTCATTGTGGATATCCATTCCA
>CAYXDR010000211.1:0-5918 GCA_964463515.1 uncultured Desulfobacteraceae bacterium
TCGGCAGCCTTTCCGACCCCGATACCGATTCCGACCCCGACGCCGATAAAGCGGAAATTGTACTTTTACGGTTTCATCAATTTTTAATGCAATGCTTTTTCCGCCCGGCTAACAGCTAGTTCCCATCCGGATTCGAAAGTTTTTTCGATCCCCCGGTTGACAAAGCTCCAGCTGCAAGAGATTATTTCCGCACCACCTGGACTGAAATTTCACGGCGGTTCGGGCCGTGGCACCACAAAAGGATTACGCGTTCGGCTTCAAGCGGATAATTTGCTCGACATGAAACCCATTCTCGAAGAAGGGAAAAACTGCTGGCGGATAAAAAAGGCAGATCGGGCCGCTTTCCTGGTGGATGGGGCTGCCTATTTCAGTGCCTTCGCCGGGGCGGCTGCCAGGGCCCGCAGGTCCGTGCTGATGGCCTGCTGGGATATTGACAGCAGGACCAGGCTTTTCCATGAAAAACGCAGGCAGGGTTTCCCCAACCGCTTATGGGAATTCATGAGCCACGCGGTAAGGAAACGGAAACGTCTTCACATTCACATCCTGGAATGGGACTTCGCTGTCATCTACGCGGTGCAGCGGGAACTGTTCCCCGTCTTCAAGCTTCCGTGGCGAAGAAACAACCGCATTCACTTCCAGCTGGACAGCAACCACCCAGTGGGTGGGTGCCACCACCAGAAGATAGTGGTCGTGGATGACAAGGTGGCGTTTGCAGGAGGCTTCGATCTTACCAAGAACAGGTGGGATACACCTGAACACATCCCAAACGACCCCCGGCGTGTGGATCCTTCCGGAAAACCTCATCCGCCTTTTCACGACGTCCAGATGGCGGTGGACGGGGAGGCAGCGGTAAGTCTCGGAGAACTTTTCAGAACGAGGTGGCAGCGCGCCTGCGGACAACGGCTCGAGCCGCCGGCCGGAATCAAGCACGACCCCTGGCCCCCGGGCCTCCGCCCGGATCTCGAAGACATAAAAGTGGCCGTGGTGCGCACCGACCCGGCATACCAAGGCCGACCGGGCGTCAGAGAAGTAGAAAATCTTTACCTGGATACCATATCCTCCGCAGAACGTTTCATCTACATCGAAAATCAGTATCTTTCGTCTTTCTCGGTAGGTAAAGCCCTGGCTGAAAGCCTATCACAATCGGAAGGCCCCGAGATTGTAATTGTTTTGAGGCTGGGCTCGGACTGGTTGGAAGAAGCGACCATGGGCGCCCTTCGCGCCGGAATGCTTGCACACCTCAGGGAAGCGGACGCTTTCGGCAGGCTGCGGGTCTATTATCCTGAAGTGCCGGGACTTGACGGAGAAACGGTGAATGTTCACGCCAAGGTGATGATTTCAGACGGCACCTTTGTCAGGGTGGGATCTTCCAACCTCAGCAACCGCTCGATGGGGGTAGACACGGAATGCGACCTCGCAATCGAGTCTTCAGGGCGGAAATACGTTGAAAAGGGGATACTTGATTTTCAAAGCCGGCTCTTGGGCGAACACCTTGGTGTCACCATGGACGAAGCGTTCCGCGCGATGGAAGGTGGGAAGTCACTTACAGCGGGAATTGAGAGGTTGAGCCATCCCGGGAGAACGCTGGTACCTTTTCCCCAGGAAAAGGTACCCTGGACGACCGAGCTGATTTTCGAAGCCCCGGTAGACCCCGTGGAACCCATTGATTTCGAAAAGCTCGCAGAGGAGCTGTTACCGGGAGGCGAGGCTGAAAAGGGCGGTTTCCGCCTGCTGTGGCTCGTTCTTTTGCTCCTGGCTCTGCTGGGGGTGGCGGCTGCGTGGCGATGGACGCCCCTCGCCCAATGGCTTGACCGGGATACACTTATGGCAGCAGGGGATTATCTTAAAAGCCATGCAGCCTCTCCCCTCATAATACTTTCGGCCTACGTCGCGGGAGGCTTTGTAATGTTCCCAATAACCCTGCTGGTAATCGTTACAGCCTTTACTTTCGGTCCCGCAAAAGGCATAATCTTTTCCCTGATCGGGTGTGTCCTCTCCTCCCTGACGGTCTATGGGATCGGCCGATGGCTCGGCAAGGAGCGCGTGAGCCGCCTGTCGGGGTCCCGCGTGAACCGGCTGAACAGGAGGCTCGCCCGGCACGGCGTCTTGACAGTCGGAACCGTCCGGTTAATTCCGGTCGCACCGTTTGCTGTCATCAGCCTTGTGGCCGGCGCAAGCCATATCCGCCTGATGGATTTCCTACTGGGCACCGTCCTTGGCATGGCCCCCGGCATTATCGCGATCTCGCTGTTCGAGCACCAGATCGAGGAGGCGGTCAAGGACCCCGGCCCCTTGAGCTTTGCGCTACTGGCGGTTTTAGCGGCTGCCATCGTGACAGGGGTGTTTTTCGTAAAAGCAAGGATACTCAGGAAACCCACGGAGAGAAAAAAGCCTGAGGGCATCAACTAGAAAAAGTGCCCCCGTCAAGATCCACTTCCAGGGTTTTTCCCTCCTCGAGCTCGAAAGACTCCTCCCTGTACCCGATCCTTATCGGCTTTTCCGCAGCCCTGCACGCTGTTACGGTCATCAGCCCGGGTGAAACCTCGATTACCAGGTTGTGCCCCCGGTAGTGGATCTGCATCCTGATACCCTGCAGTTCCTCGGGAAGACAGGGATTTAACCACAGCATGTCTCCCCGGGTTTCAACTCCTATGTAGCCCATCTGCACCATGTTGATACATCCGGCCATCGCTCCGAGATGGATGCCTTCCGGAGTAGTCCCCCCCTGAATGTCGGAAATATCACTTTCAAGCGCTTCTTTGAACAGATTCCACGACCTCACCCTGTCACTTCTGGCAAGGACCCATGCGTGAACCACCCGGCTCAGAGTGGAGCCGTGGGAAGTACGCTTGAGATAATAATCTATGTTTTTTGGTATGGTATCATACTCAAAGGGGTATCCCAGCCTTTCAAACAGGGATCTGAGTTCGTCGGATGAAAAGACATAAAACAACATCAGTACATCGGCCTGCTTGGAGGCTTTGTAGCGGTTAGGGGAGTCTCCTTCAGCTTCAAGTATTCTATCAAGCCTCTGGATATCATGATACTTTTCCCGGTATGAATCCCAGTCGAACTCTTCTAATTCATCGTAGCCTTCAAACTGGCTGATGATGCCGTCTCCATGGAAAACCACCCGCATCTTTGTACTGATATTCCGCCACAGATCCAGCTCTTCTTCTTCCAGCCCCAGGGTCTCGCAAAGCTCCTTTCTCCTGTCTTCAGGCAGAATCTCCAGGACTTTCAGGGCCTCGGTCAATACCCACACCGCCATGACATTGGTATATGCATTGTTGTCCAGCCCCTGTCTTTCGGAGCCGGGATAAACTTCATGGTATTCATCCGGTCCCATGACCCCTAAAATTTCGTAACGTTCAAGGTCCGGGTTGTAGGTCGAAAGACTCGCCCAGAACCGAGCGATTTCCAGGATCATTTCGGCACCGTAAAAGGATAGAAACTCCCTGTCCCGAGTAACCTGGTAGTACTCGAATATGTTTCGGACGATCGCGGCGTTTACATGACGCTGAAGATGGGAATTGTCGGGAATCCACCGTCCGGATCTGGGGTTTAGGTGGATTTTTTGAGTCTCCTCGCGCCCGTTGCTTCCACTCTGCCACGGATACATGGCACCTTTGCATCCGGCCTTTTCAGCCGCGGCCCGTGCCTCCCCGATCCGCCTGTAGCGGTACATCAAAAGCGCCCGGGTGATCTCAGGCACCCGCAGATTCAAAAAGGGAAAGATGAAAAGCTCGTCCCAGAAAATATGGCCCCTGTACGCCTCACCATGCCACCCCCTTGATGGAACGCCCACATCCAGGTCCATCGTGTGCATCGAAGTGCTTTGAAGAAGATGAAATGTATACAGGTGCAGAATCATACCGGCCCGGTCTTCTTCCGGAGGAGTGTTTTCCTGGAATTCGATGTCGAAACGGCGCCAGAGGTGTTTCCAGGAGGCAGTGTGCGATTCTGCGAGTTCATCGAAATCTCCGGCCCTTTTGACGGCTTTTCCCGCTTCGAGCCCGCATTCGGAGGAAGCCTCGTCCCGGGAGGTGAACAGGGCGACAACTTTTTCCACGCGAAGATCTTCTCCCTTTTGGACCTCCGCCCTGAAATGCCCGGCGATATAACCCTGCTCCTCTCTGATATCCGGATCGGAATCCATGAAATCACTATTTTTTGAAATCCTCGTTCGCGCCGCCTGGGCAACGCGCAGCTCCGATTGGCTTGTCTGAACCTTGAGCCTGATATTTCCTTCATCGACGACCCCGGTCTCCAGCGGTTCCAGGTGCTTGTCGTTCAATCCCCTGTAACGGGGCACACCGTCGTTTACCACACTTCCATCGAGCGCCGAACTGAATTCAACTTCGCCGGACCAGTTTTCGGGTGTAAAAACAATCTCCAAGGCGGCCAGGTGGTGTTCGGCCATGTGAACCAGGCGACGCTCCTTCAAAGCGGTCCGGCGGCCTTCGCGGTCCCTGAATTTCACGGTCCTGGTCAAAATGCCGGCTTTCATGTCCAGCTTCTGCCGGTAGTACAGAATATCCACTCTCTCTAGATCAAACCAGTCAGCCCCTTCGTACCGAAAATTCAGGCAAAGCCAGTTGGGCAGGTTCACGAGATCTTCATTTTCGATAACCCGGCCCTTTATTTCAGTTTTGAGCCGGTTGTAACCGCCCGCCAGGTAGGTGCCGGGATAATGAACATCACCGGCGCGGGTTTCAGTGCCCGCGCCCCTAGTCGCGAAATATCCGTTTCCGAGCGTACAAAGGGCTTCGCGCAACTTTTCCTCCCCGGGATCGAATCCTTCATAGGTAAGAGACCAGATCGTCATTTACGTTCTCCTTTCCGCAGGATGAGGAGCTTTCTTAAAAAACTCTCCACTTCATCTATGTTTTTGAGCCGGTACTGTGCTTCGGTTTCGCGGTAGGAATCCATTACCACTACGCCGATTCCTATGTTCCTGACCGCCTTGAATGCATCCTCGTCTGTAGTGTCATCCCCGATATAGAAAGGAACCGCAGTGCTGCTGTCGATCCCCAGCTTTTCAATGAGCCACGTCAACGCTCGGCCTTTATGCCAGTCCATTTCGGGCTGCAGTTCGAAAATCTTTTTCCCTTCGGACAACCTCAATTCGGGATGGTTCGCCTTCGCTTCCTTCACCACGGTCCTTAGGCGCGGGATTTGGTTCTCCGCCGCATTGCGGTAGTGCATCGCAATGGAAAATTTCTTCCGTTCCACAAACACGCCTGCAACCGCGCCGAGCCTTTCTCGAAGCTCTTTTTCAGCCTGGTCCAGGGCAGGCAAAAATTCTTTTCCATTTTCAGGTCCCACCTCCTTTCCATCCGGACCGGCAATGTCAAAGCCATGACTGCCTGCATAATAAATGCCTTTTATTCCCACAAGTTTCTCCACATCCGAGCGGTCCCTGCCGCTGATGACCGCGAGGGGCATTTGTGCGGAAAGCTCCACAAGCACGCTCCGCATCTCATCTGAGAGCACGGCGTCTGAAGGATTTCTGACAATCGGGGTAAGGGTCCCGTCATAGTCAAGGAAAACAGCAGGTTCCCTGTTCCCAGCCTTTTTGGCGATGCCTGAAAAATGAACCAGAGCAGAGGGAATCGGGTCCGACGTCGAGGGGGTAGCGGCCTCCACCCTTATGGCCGACAAATCGGCCACAGCTTTGTCTGCCCCGTGCCTTACCAACTGTTCTGCATTTCCTCCTCGATCCACTCCTATAACCAGGCCGAAGCCTCCGCTTCTGCCGGCCTCCACCCCTGCTATCGCATCTTCAAGCACCACCGAACGCCCTGGTTTGGCCCCGAGCTTTCCTGAGGCCGCCAGAAAAACATCCGGAGCCGGTTTTCCTTCAAGTCCCATTTCCCCGGCATCGGCGCCGTCAAGCTTAGTATCAAAAAGGTCCC
>CAYXDR010000212.1:0-5897 GCA_964463515.1 uncultured Desulfobacteraceae bacterium
TTTTCGATATCGCTTTCGCGCTCGCACGCGGGTCTAAGACAACCCCGCCCGCAGAAACTTGACATCTTCCCAACCCCCGTTCGTATTCCTCATAAGACTATTTGACAGGAGTTGAGTCAAAAGCCTCGGTTTACGAAACCATTTTAGTTGGGTATAATACTTTTTACTACATGTTCGCAAGCTTGATTTTCCGGCACAGGCTGGTCACGACCCCCGGATGCGGAAGGACAAAACACGACAATGGCCAAAAAGAAAAAGCGGAGAAAAAATCCAACCCCCTCAGGTGGTCCCGACGTTCCTGGACCCCCCTTCAATCCGGCGTTCAAAAGCCCTGTCACCTTGGTCGACAAAAGCGCCCACAAAGAGAAAAAGCCCGAGCAGGGATCCCCCCGCGATGGTTCCAAAGAGACCGTAAGGCAGCCGGAAAATATATTCCTGGAGGCAATGTCGGATGTCGTCCCGTTGACAGGAAGAAAAAACACTGTCTCAAAAGATCCTGACCCATCCCTGCGTCCGCCCTATCCTGTCCGCGACGAGGAAATGGAGGCGGTTGCCCACCTGAGCGACCTGGTGGCAGGGAATGCGGAAATGGATATAACATTCAGCGATGAATACATGGAAGGTTTTGTTCACGGCCTCGACCCAAAGCTCATGCGCGCCTTGAGAAAGGGAAATTTTCCATTCCAGGACTACATAGACCTTCACGGGCTGACAAAGCAGGAGGCATCCATCCGCCTCAGGGAATTCCTGATCCGCAACAGGGCCCTTGGAAAACGCTGTGTCCTCGTTGTGCATGGCAGAGGGCTCAACTCCGAGAACAATGTGGGTGTGCTCAAAGAAAATCTTCCTGCCTGGCTCAATGCCAGTCCTCTGAAGCACATGGTACTGGCCTTTTGTACAGCCCGCCCCTATGACGGCGGCACAGGCGCCGCCTACGTTCTGCTCCGAAATCCCCGAAAACAGTAGTGGCAGGCCCCTGTGGCTGCCTTGGTCCCGAACAACCACAGGCAGTGGCCAGGGCGCAGAGGCCGATTGATTTTCCACTCAACGGCTGTTAGAATAAAATTTTAACATGATGTGGCGAAAAAATATTCCCGGTCCAATCACACTCGGAGGGAAACGATTTTAATGAAACTGGGCATATTCGGGGGACCTGCCTCGGGAAAATCAACAATAATGGCCGCCCTCACAGGTGCAAGGGGGGAGGAAAGGGATGACCGCCACTGCCGCGGTGATACCGACATGGCTATGGTGACGGTGCCGGATGATAGAATCGATTTTCTGAGCGGCCTTTACAGCCCGAAAAAAACAACCTACGCCAGAATCGAGTACATGCTGCCAGTCGCGCCTCCCGGAGGCCAGGCTCCAAAATCAGACAGCAGCGTATGGAACCAGCTGCGCACCTGCGACGCCCTGGTGCACGTTGTACGCAATTTCACGGGGCCTGACGGCATCCCGCCGGCCCCGGAAAAAGACCTCAACGATCTCCAAGACGAAATGATCGTCGCAGACATGGCTGTTATTGAAAAAAGGATCGAGCGGCTCCAAGCGGACCGCAAGAGGGGAAAAAAGCCTGAACAGGGGGAGGAAGAACTGCTCGAAGCCTGCGCAAGGCTACTTGAGGGGGGCAATGCCTTAAGAGTGAACGAAGAGCTTGCCGCCCACCCTCTGCTGAAGGGTTATACTTTCCTGTCTGCAAAACCAGTGCTGGTGATTGTAAACAACGACGATGAAGACGAAAAAGCTCCTTTCCTGAAAACATCCGGCAGGGCACTTGAAACCATTGTGGTCCGGGGACGACTGGAAAAGGACATCGCTTCCATGACGCCCGAGGAGGCGGAGGAATTCATAGAAGCTTATCATATCCAGGAATCCGCGCTGGACAGGGTGATTGCGAGCTCTTTCAGACTGCTCAACCGCATATGTTTTTTTACTGTAGGACCTGACGAAGTCAAGGCCTGGCCAATCAGGGCGGGCACAAGGGCCCTCGAGGCCGCAGGAGCCGTACATACGGATATAATGAAGGGGTTTATCCGTGCCGAAGTTGTTTCTTATGACAGCCTGAAGGAACAGGGAAACTTTCAGGAAGCCAAGAAGGCTGGCCTCGTACGGCTGGAGGGCAAAGAATATGTTGTAAACGACGGAGATATTATAACTTTTCGATTCAACATTTGAACGACAGGGAGCTGTAGAATGGATAAAATCAAGGTAGGAATCGTAGGGGCAGGTGGATACGGCGGTTGCGGCGCCATCGAAATTCTTTGCCGCCATCCCCGCGTCACCATCGGTGCCTTGATGGCGGTTCACGACATCGGAAGACCTATCAGCAATCTTTACCCGCATCTGAAGGGTTTTTGCGATCTCCCGGTGCTCTCGACCGAGGACCCGGCCCTACCCGATGACTTTGATGTAGTGTTTTTCGCAACTCCCGACGGAGTAGGCCAGCAGCAGGCCGGCCGATGGCTCGAAAACGGAGCCAAAGTTATCGATTACAGCGGCGATTTCAGGTTCGACAGTGTCGATGTTTACCGTGGCTACGCCGAAAGGATCGGCCGCGATCCAGAGCACACCGCCCCCCATCTTCTTTCCCGCACAGTGTACGGGTTGACCGAGCTCCACCGTAAACAGCTGGCAGACACCGACCTTGTCGGCAACCCGGGGTGTTTCGCTGTGAGCTGTATACTGGGGCTGGCACCGGTTGCCGCCGAAAATCTCATCGAACCTTCCACGATAGTGTGTGATGCCAAGACCGGTGTCTCAGGTGCCGGCAAAACCCCTAAGGCCACATTTCATTATCCTGCACGATATGAATGCATGAACGCCTACAAAGTCGCAGGCCACCAGCATGTCTACGAGATAGAACGTGAACTGTCTCAGGTTGCGGGCAGACAAATCAAAATAACGTTCACACCCCATGTAGTCCCTCTCAGCCGGGGTATTCTATCCACGATTTATGCACAAGTCAGAGAGGGCGTCGATATAGCTGTTCTTCTCGATGCATACCGTTCCTTCTATGCCGGAGAAACCTTTGTCCGGGTTTTCGGGCCCGATACGCCGCAAATGAGCACGCATGTAAGGGGGAGCAACTTCTGCAACATCTCGGTGAATTACGACGGCAGGACAGGCAAGATGATAGTCGTGAGCCTGATAGACAACCTCATGAAAGGTCAGGCAGGAAGCGCCGTGCAGAATATGAACGTACTATTCGGCCTGGGGGAAGCCGAAGGGCTCGGAAATCCCGGCCTTTTTCCGTAACAATTGTTTCATACCGCTATTTTATGCAGACCTTCCGCACCTGCAGAAGATCTGTCGTTCCCAGACATACTTTCCTGATGCCGTCCTGAAGCAGGGTAGTCATGCCGTCTTTTACGGCCTGGCGTCTCAGGTCCTCCATCTTGGCCCGGTTCTGAATCGCTGTTTTCATGTCGTCTGTTCCCATCAGCAGTTCATGCAGACCCGTACGGCCTCTATATCCGGTGTTGCCGCATTTTGGGCATCCCTTGGGCCTGTAAAGGGTGAAATCATCGTTATACGGATACCCCAAAGCGTCAAAATCACCCGAGTAACTCCTCGCCAGGGTATCGTACTCATCCCGGGAAGGATGATAGGCTTCCTTGCAGTCTTTACAAAGCGTCCGGACCAGACGTTGGGCCAGCACCCCCAGCAGCGCGTCGGCAAAATTGAATGGATCCATCCCCATGTCAAGAAGCCGCGTGATCGTTTCCGGCGCGCTGTTGGTGTGGAGAGTGCTGAAAACGAGGTGACCGGTCAGGGAGGCTTCTATTCCGGTGGCCACCGTCTCGTGGTCACGCATCTCGCCTACCATGATCACATCCGGATCGGCCCGAAGGAATGAACGCATCGCGGTTGCGAAATCAAACCCGATCTTGGGCTGGACCTGTACCTGCCTCAGCCCTTCCTGGGTTATTTCCACGGGATCTTCAGCCGTCCATATCTTGGTCTCAGGCTTGTTAATATAGCCGAGGGCAGCATGGAGAGTTGTTGTTTTACCGCTTCCGGTGGGGCCCACCACCAGCACTATTCCGTAAGGTTTCGAAATTATATCGATAAAAGAGTTATAATTACGCTCGCTCATGCCCATTTTTTCCAGGGGAATGGGTTCCCCGGCCGCCAGGATACGCATAACCACGTCCTCGTTCTGACCGGCGGTGGGAATGGTGGCCACACGCAATTCGATATCGAGCGGCGCAAATTTTCGAAATTTTATCTTGCCGTCCTGGGGAATCCGGCGCTCGGCAATGTCCAGCTCCGACATTATCTTCAGCCTGGAGACCAACGCCCGCTTGTAGGTGTAGGGAAGAGTCTGGTAGACCTGGCAGGCGCCGTCGATCCGGAACCGGATCAAGGCGTTGGACTTGCCCTGGCGGGGTTCGATGTGAATATCACTGGCATTACGGTTGTAGCCGTCGACGATCATTTTATTGACGAGCTGAACAATGGCACTGTCCTCCTCGTTCATGGACTCGGTTTCGTCGTCGTAGTCTTCGGTCTGGTCTTCGAGCTGGCCCAGGATGTCCTCTATGCTCCCGGAGCCGGAAAGCATGTCGGAGCGTTTTACATCAAAAAACAGGTCGATCATCGAAAAGATATCTTCCCGCAGCGAGACGCAGTATTCGAACTCCTTCGCAGATATGCTCCGCTTTATGGCATCGCGGGCAGGCAGGTAGGCAGGGTTTTCCATCGCGATTACCACGCGGTCACCGTCCTGCTCCACAGGCACGAACAAATTGCTCTTAAGATAACCCGCTTTCAAATTTTTCAGCAACTGACCTGGAATCACCATCTTATCGTCATAGGGAATGAAACGGGTGTTGTAAAAAGCCGAAAGCGATTTTCCCAGGTCTTCCTTTGACACCTTGAAATCACTCATGAGCAGAGATTCAGCCGTTTTTTTCATGGTGCGCGCCCTGCTGATGGCTTCTTCCAGGTCCTTAGCGGAGATGATGCCGTTTGTGACCAGGTAGTCGAACTTAGTGCCCTTCTGACGCTTGGAGGCCTTCTGGTTTTTGAAAAACGCTATTCCGAGAACCTTCGCGATATCCTGGGCAGCAGCCTCGTCATCGGCGTTGAAGGCGCTTTCTTCTTTTTTGTTGATCAGCTGGAGCACGCCCAACAGGTATTTATCGTATGTTATGGGCGCTACCAGGACCTGCCTGGTGCGGAAACCGGTCCGTTTATCCCAGCTTGAATCGAACTTCATGGCCGAGTTGATGCGCCCGAGTTCCTCAGTGTCGTATACATCGGCTATGTTCAGAACTCTGCCCGTGGTTGCACAGAACCCCGATATGCTTTCATGGCTTATGGGAACCCGGATTTCTCCGATTTCATCGCCCGTCTTGAACTTTGAAACGATCTGTTTCCTTATTCCGTCAACAACATAAACGGTTATACGTTCCGCACTGAAAAAACTGAGGATTTCCTGCTGGAGATTTAAAAGTATATCGTTTGTATCTGCGGCGGAATGAATCCTGTTGGTTATGTTGTTCAGGCGTTTCTGGTACTCGAGTTGCTCCTCGAGGGATTTTCCCGGACCGACGGCCTCTCCGCGCTGGGGAAAAGAAATAGCCATGATACAGACCTTTCCTGATGCACCGCTCTTCTCGGCGCCTCTTCGATAAAAAACTAACGATGACCGGATTAAGTATTTAATAATAAATAATTCTGTCGAATTTGCAACATATTTATTTGCGCAGGCATTAGATATGAAGTATAAAAGCATCATTGAAGCGGAAAAAGAAACTTCTCCTCCGTGTTTTTCCCTTTTCGGCCTACACTAAAAGAACAATCGCGGAGAGAAGATACATCCGGTGTTTATGAACTTTGATGAAACCGTAAAAAGTCAAAATAACGATGTCCTTCGGGGTCGGGGTCGCTAT
>CAYXDR010000213.1:0-5896 GCA_964463515.1 uncultured Desulfobacteraceae bacterium
TAGCGACCCCGACCCCGAGGGACATCGTTATTTTGACTTTTTACGATACCATCAAACTTGATGAAACCGTAAATCTATGAACTTTGCTGGACGTACTTTATTGGTGGCAAGCCTGTTCCAGCGGTCACATCAAAATCAGGAGGATGAATGCTTTCTAGAAACCAACTAATCGAAATCGCCATTGAAAACGGGGCGACGCTTGCCGGGGTTGCAAGTATGGAAGCCGTGAAAACCTCGCCTTCTCACATTATATATAAAAGCATGAGTGCTTATTCTGGAGTCGGCACCGTGGATACACCTTCGGACAATCAGCTTTTCAATTGGCCGGAATCGGCCAAATCCGTGCTTGTAATCGCTCTTTCCCATCCTGAAAACCGTCCTGAACTGGACTGGTGGGATGGCAAGGGAACGCCCGGAAACCGGATGTTGATTCAAATTCTGGAGGCGGTCAGGCTGAGAATGGAAAAAGACTTTGAGGTCGGCCCTCATAAACTCCATTACTATGTCGAGAGGGGAGGAATTTTTCTCAAGGATGCGGCTGTGCTCGCAGGGCTCGGCTGCATCGGAAAGAACAACATGCTTGTGACCCCGGACTACGGGCCCAGGGTCCGGCTCAGGGCAATGCTCCTCGATGCCGCGCTCGATCCGACCGGCCCGGTCGACTTCGACCCATGTGAGAACTGTGAGGTTTATTGCAGAAAGGTTTGCCCGGAAAACGCATTGGGGCCGAAGGCGACTGCATTTGAGGCTATGACAGATTTCAACGCTCTTCCTGCAAGAGACGGAACTTATCGAAGAGAGATCTGCAATATTCGAATGGAAAAAGATATCTCCGAAAGCGAAAAGATCGGCACACTCGGGGCTCCGGTAAAATATTGCAGGCGATGCGAAATGGTATGCCCGGTGGGGAGAAAAACCTGAAAAGAAACAAAAGCAATGAGACGAAACAGACCACCTGCAGGGTATCCTGGCTATCGACAGGGTCCCGGACATGAAAGACATCATCTACAAAACCGAATTCAGTAGAAACAGGGATTTTTATCTTCAACAGGTTGACTATACGATCGAACCTACGATTTCGTCCTGCTACCTCCCGAAATAAACCCCTGGCAGCCACAACGCAATCTCCGGAAAGATAATGACGATGGCCAGCCCCAGTACCATGACCAAAACAAACGGTACAATGGACTGGTAAATATTGGCCAGGGAAATCTCCGGCGGAGCCATAGCTTTCATCAAGAAGAGATTATACCCGAAGGGCGGCGTCATATAGGCAATCTGGCAGGTGATCGTGTACAGCACCCCATACCAGACAGGATCGAAACCGAGTTTGATCACCAATGGCACATACAAAGGCGCCACGATTATCAGCATCGCGGTATCGTCCAGGAACATGCCCATCAGGATGTAGGTGAGCTGCATCATGACCAGCACGTGCCACGGGCTGAGTTCCCATTTTTTTATAAAGAGATTTTCTATTGCATGAACCGCTCCCAGGCCGTCAAAGACGGCTCCGAAACAAAGCGCAGCCAGGATAACCCACATGAACATGCAGCTGACACTCAAGGTCTTGCGCAGCGTTTCTTCCAGGACGTGCCACGTCAGCTGCCTGTTTGCCAGAGCCGCCAGGGTGGTAGCCGCAGCTCCTGCAGCGGCACATTCCACCAGGCTGGTAACCCCCATCAGGAACAGCCCGGTCATTGCGAAAATGATAAGGAGCGGGACAATCCCGGCCCGAAGAAGACGAAATCTTTCGCTCCATGAAATCAGCCGCCGCTCCTCCAGTGGCAGAGGAGGGCCCAGGTGGGGCTGAATTTTGCAGCGAATGAGAATATATAAAATAAATAAAATCGACAAAAGTAACCCGGGGAAAACACCGGCCATCCAAAGATGGCCCACCGGCTGCCTGGCGATCATGCCGTAGAGCACCAGCACAACGCTGGGCGGAATCATGATGCCTAAGGAAGCACCGGCCTGTATCACGCCCGTGATCATAACCTTGTCGTATTTTCTTTTCATCATTTCCGGCAGTGCGATGCTGGCACCAATGGCCATACCTGCCACGCTCAGTCCGTTCATGGCAGATACCGCCATCATCAAGGCAATTGTTCCCACGGCCAAACCACCGGGAAGCGGGCCCATCCAGACATGGAACATTCGGTAAAGGTCGTTGGCGATCCCTGACTCAGAGAACATATATCCCATGTAGATGAACATCGGCAGAGTAAGCAGCGGATACCAATTCAGCAGCACAAAGCTCGCATTGAACGGCATTTCAAAAGCGCCTTTACCCCACAGCATGAGGGCGAACAATGTAGCCACACCGCCGATGGCGGCAAAGACCCGTTGCCCTGTAAGGAGCATGAACAACATGGAGGAGAAAATCAGTAGCGCAATCAGTTCAGGACTCATAGGATCCCTTCTCTTCTCTTACTTTCTTGAGGTCTTTTAAAAAAGTGGAAATGGCCTGCAGAAGCATGACTAAAATTCCGATTGCCATAATGATCTTGATAGGAGCCAGAGGCGGGGCCCAGGGGGTGTAATTTCTCTGCCCGTATTCAAGAGCGTAGTCGATGCTGGAACCGGCCCCTATCAAAAGAAACACCAGATAAAAAATCAGGAAAGGACCGGTCAGCACATCCGCCAGGGCCTGCCGCTGTCTCGACCAGCGGCCGTAGAGAAGATCCATGCGTACATGGCCCTCCAGTATCATGGAATACCCACCGCCCAGAAGATAATAGGCGGCCATGAGAAATTGCGAAATTTCCACGACCCAGATGTGAGGCCTGTTGAAAATGGTTCTGGAGATGGACTCGAAAAGCAGAATACCTATCATGAAAAGCACGATATACTGAGAGCCCCGGCCCACTGCTTTACTCGTGCCATCGGTGTATCGAACAAACTTATCTATAGCATTGACCATATGCATTCCCTATATCGAAAACAACATTTCCAAGTCTCCCGGTTCCGCCACGGCCGGGCAAAAAGTCTTCCTTCCAACTCAACGGTCGTTTCAAAGTTCACCTTCCCGGCCTTTTGCCGGATGACCGGGGAGGTGAACTATAGAACGATAAATTTCACTGGGGTTAATACCGGTATGGAGGTCCGGCGTCCCTCATTGTCTTGGCATAATCTTTCAGGATTTTGACGACCTTCGCGTTCCGCGGGCTCTTTGCGGCGATTTCATCCCAGAACTTCATTGCCGCATCTTCCACCACCTGCCATTCATCATCGGGGATGGAGGTGAGTTCAAGCTTGCCACCCTTGGTCCGGTAATGGGCCTCTCCCCACCAGTACCAATGCTGCCGATAGTAATGAGAGCTATCCATACACAGTCGAAACAAGGTTTTCAAGTGTTCCGGAACCTTTTCCCACGATTCGGTGTTCGCGAAATAGGAACCGGCCCAGGCTCCGGAGATGGGATTGGTCAAATAGTATTTGGTAACATCCGCCCATCCGACCGTGTAATCTTCGGTGATCCCGGACCAGGCCACGCCGTCCAATTCACCCGTTTGAAGAGCCATTTGAACATCTTCATATGGGATCGCCATGGGCACCACACCGAATTGCTGCATAAACCGCCCTCCGGTGGGAAACATGTACATCCGTAAACCTTTCAAATCCTCAAGATGCTTAATGGGCCGGACTGTGGCGAAGTTGCAGGGATCCCAGGCTCCGGCGCTCAGCCATGTCACGTTCTTGACTTCGGCATATGCCTCTTGCCATATTTCATCCAGCCCGTACCAGTGAAACAAGGCAGGTACATCCAGGGAGTAGCGGGAAGCAAACGGAAAATAGGCAGCGAACACAGACACATCGACCGGGGCGGCAATTGAATCATCATCGCTCTGACATGCATCCAGGGTACCTCTCTGCACGGCCCTGAACAGCTCTCCATGCGGCACCAGTTGGTCTGCATTGTACAGCTCAATAACCATTTCCCCGTTTGCAGCCTTGTTGAAGGCATCGATGGAAGGTTTAATGACATGGGCCGCCAAGGCAGGCCCGGCATATGTTTGCATTCTCCATTTAATGGTGGTTTTTTTCTGCGCGATCACGTAAGGTGCATTGACCGCTGTAGCCGCCACGGCGGCGGTCCCTATTCCAGCTTTTTTAAGAAAATCGCGTCTTTTCATTGAATCTGCCTCCTTGGTAGTGTTGGGTTGGTAAAACGTTCATGCCGTCTTTCTCTATTGACATGAAACGGGACAGCCGATATAGATGTATATACAAAACTGCTGAAAAGATAAGAGCCATCCTTGGAAACGGCAGTTCAAACTTGACCGCATAAGGCCTGAAAGAGCGTATTTTATAGTTTATTTGTCAGGTTGTTCTGTTTTTGGCTTAATTGCTTCACCAGGCATTCTTCAATCGACTGTGACCAGGACAACTAAAGTTACAGCAGATGCCTTCAAACAAAAGACAATCTTGAAACCGATGCTCCAATTCGTAATAAATTTAAAATATTCTTATACACAGGAATCACCTTGGTGCAAGATTACTTGTGCGCGGGCAACGAAGCCTGGTGCAGGAGACTGGCTGATAACGATTGCTGAAGGGCATAATGCGCTCAAAGGAATGAAAAGGAAACGATTCATCTGTCGACACCGCAAAAGCTTTCGTTCGCCCGAATTTTGAGGTTTGAAGACCTCAGGGTTCCACCGTGACATAAATGACGAGATGATTTTATGAACCGGTGCTTAGTCTGCCTACCGTGCCCGGGTTGTTTTTGTCAAGCTTTTTATGCAGTACGCCGAACAATGCCGTAGCGGCGGCGGCCTTGGCCTGCATGCCGAAAAGGATCCCGTTAAACGTTCAAGAGCAAAAAGGGGGTTAAACATGGGTATGAAAAATTCGTTGTTGGACCGGGAACTCACATCCAAACAATGCTACGAACTTCTACCTGAATGGAAGGGGCTTGAAATTCAAATAGACCAGCTCAGCGGCGGAATCACGAACAAGCTGTACCGGGTTCGATCCGAAAAAGGCGACTGCACCGTACGCATCTACGGAGACAAAACCGAACTTTTCATCAACCGGGAACACGAAGCTCATACCATCAGTGAAATGTCAAAAATCGGCGTATGCTCGAACCTCGTTAAATTCATGCCTGAAATCGGAGTGACTATTGTCGAATTCATTGGAGACTGCACTGTTTTGTCCAATGAGGATTTTTTGGACGAATCGCTGTATGCCAGGATCGTCGAACCTATAAGGAAAGTTCATACCAGCGGGGTGAGCTTGAAAAAAATTTTCAACCCCCTCCTTGAAATCATGAAGATGTCCTCGATTCTCAAGGGGTTGGACGTCCAATATCCGGAGTTCGATATCGAAGCCACCATAGACCGGCTAGTCAAATTGTCCAGCATTATAAACATTCCGGCCTCCGAATATACCCCGTGTCACAACGATCTTCTGGCTGACAACTTTCTTTTGATTCATGAGGATTCATTGGATAAATATCCACACCCTGTTTACATCATTGATTGGGAGTATGCCGGTATGGCCCCGAAGTATTATGATATCGCGGACATGTTCCAGGAAATTCTCGTACCGCGCGAAGCTGAAGAAAAAATTACCGCCGCATATTGCCAAGACGAAGATTTTGATAGAACCATGTTTTTAATAGATCTGTTTAAACCTTTCCCCGACATTTACTGGTTTTTATGGAGTCTTATACAGAAAAATATCTCTACAATTGATTTTGATTATTATAATTACGGAAAAATAAAATATGAAAATGCGGTAAAAAATCTTTTATTTATTGATGAAAGATATGGTGTAAGGGTTTAAGGAAAAATTTTTAGATTCTTACTCGATTGATCTGAGGTTTTGTCTCTCGGAATGCTTAGGAAATCGATAATTTGATGAAAATTTTTAATAGCTGTTGGCTGTT
>CAYXDR010000214.1:0-5853 GCA_964463515.1 uncultured Desulfobacteraceae bacterium
ATTTGAAAAAAACTCCGCTGCCTACTGTGCGGGATGTCGATGAGTCCATTTTCGGGTCGGGCCTGAGGGTGGACATGGACGAATTCCTCAAGGCGTGCAACGGCGAATACCTCAATACTTTTGGAATATCAACATGTACCGGGCTTGTAGTGACTTTTCCGGGCAGGTTCGCATACATGGCACATGCCAGTCCGATGGACAAGATTTACGGTGCAGACCGTACAAATCTGCTGGGCCAGGTTGTCAAACAGGTAAAGAGCTTTGATATCCGGCCGTGCGAAAATGACAGAATCACCTTTCTCGTCGTGTCCACTCATCTCGACAGCCTTTTAGCGGTTATCGATAAAATAATTGAAGAGGGTTTCCTTTTGTATCAAATCCGGGTGAGTTTCAACCCTCGGGCAAAGTCAGCGGCAATGAGCTACGGGTATGCTGACAATGCTCTCTTGGTCAAATGGCGCCCCGCGAAGCATTCCGGCGGGAAAGGAGGTCATTTGCTGAAGGATGCCTCTAATGTCGGCGAGATTGTGGAGGAAATTATTCATACCGAGGAAGAATTCGACTCGGAGTGAAAATAAAAAATTGTAATAATAATATAGAATATAGGTTATTGTAGGAAAAGGGAGGATAGGGGATGGATAAACAAATGACGTTGGGAAAGCGAATTTACATGGGTTTCACCCTGGTCATTCTCATTGCCCTGGCCATCGGGGTGATCGGGGTATGGAACATGTTGACCGCAAAAAATAATTCCGAAAAACTTGCTGCCGAATATGTACCCGAAGCCAAGATAGCGACGGAGCTTCGGGGTGCATCAAACCGGTTGATGTATGCCATGCGTGGATACGGGTTTACCGAAAATGATGCCCATTACCAGGCTGCCCGGGAAGAAGTGGCTACAATCCAGAAGCATATCAAGGATGCCCAGAAATTGGCGGACAGGGCGGTCCACCTGGAGGCCCTGGAGGGGCAGGTGGAAAAAGTGCAGGCGGCAACCGGGGAATATGAAGACCTCATGCGGCAGACAGAAGAAATCATAGGGGCGATGAATGAACAGCGGGCCAGGCTGGACCAGAATGCCGCCACCTATATGGAAAACTGCGAGGCCTTTTTGAACAACCAGAATGAGGCCTTTAAACAGGATTTGGAAGAACGGCAGAAAAAGGTGCAGATCGCCACGGATATCGTCGAGCGGGGGACGCGTGCCCGGGTCCAGAATTTTAGGGCCCAGGGCACAGGGGACATGGAGCTGATGCAGGAAGCCGTTGCGCACATAAGGGAGCTGGATGCGGAGGTGGAGTTGCTCAGGCCGATCACGCGGAATGAAAAAGACCTCGAAATGATAGATACAATCGAGGCTGCAGGGGAAAAATACGCCGGTGCAATGGAGTCATACATCGAGACAAACAAGGCATTGGAAGCCGCGGGGAAACAGATGGATAAAAACGCGGCCGCCTATATGGAAAACACCGCGGCGTTTCTGGAAGCCCAGAATGAAAGCATGGAAAAGGAATTCAACATGGTGGGGGCCGACCTGAGCCAGCGCCTTCGAAAAATCGGCCTGGTAAACGACATTATAGACGCAGGGAACGAGGCCAGGATCATAAATTTCAGGGCACAGGCCAAAAATGAACCGGAACTCATGCCCCAGGCCAAAGAACAGATGCTGGCGGTGAGCCACATGGCCGAAGATCTCCGGAAGGTAACGGATAATATCGATAACTTAAAACAGCTTGCAGCGGTCGAAAATGCAGCGAGGGGCTATGCAGAGGCCATCGATGCCTACATGGATGATTACCTTGCCCTCGGTGGAATCCGAAAGGAAATGGACGTTGCAGCCGGCCGCTACATGGCGAACTGCGAAGCGTTTCTGGGCAGCCAGCAGCAGGCTCTTGAAAAGGATATGCAGGAAAGACACGAAAAGATCAGCCTTGTAAATGACATTATCGATCTCGGTAACGATGCCCGGGTGAATGCCTTCAAGGGGCAGGCCCTGAGGGATGTTCAATATATCAGGGATGCACAGGCGAATTTCCCCAAGCTGGAAGAAAAATACGAGGCACTGCGCAAAATTACAAGATTGAAGGAAGACCTGGATCGAATCGACCAGGTGCAGGCATCGGGTGGAAATTATGCCGAGGCACTGAACCTTTTTGTTAAACAATGGGATAAGTTAGAAGACTTGGGACTCAGTCGTGAAGAAACCGGCAACCGTGTCATAGAGGCCTGTAAAGTTCTTGCCGATGCCGGCATGAGCAATACGGAGGAAATTGCGGACGAAGCGGCAGCCTCCCTGGCAAAGTCCTCCACGGTCATGATCGTAGGCCTGATCATAGGCATCATTGCAGCCGTGTTTGCCGCTTTGCTGATCACCCGGGGCATAACCAAGCTGCTGACCCGGATAATCGAAGGATTGAACACGGGCGCCAGCGAAGTGGCCTCTGCCTCCGAGCAGGTCTCTTCGGCCAGCCAGTCCCTTGCCGAGGGCGCCAGCGAACAGGCGGCATCCATCGAAGAGACATCGGCCTCGCTCGAGGAAATGTCTTCCATGACCAAGCAAAACGCGGATAACGCCCGCCAGGCCGACGGCCTGATGGGCGAGAGTCAGCAGGTTGTCTCCAAGGCCAACGAATCCATGGGCCGGCTCACAGGTTCCATGGACGAGATATCCAAGGCGAGCGAGGAGACTTCAAAGATCGTCAAGACCATAGACGAGATCGCATTCCAGACCAACCTTCTCGCGTTGAATGCGGCGGTGGAGGCGGCCCGGGCCGGAGAGGCCGGGGCCGGCTTCGCCGTCGTGGCGGACGAAGTGCGTAATCTGGCCATGCGTGCTGCCGAAGCTGCGAAGAACACCTCCGAGCTCATCGAAGGAACCGTAAAGAAGGTCAAGGAAGGCTCGGGGCTGGTGACCACGACCAACGAGGCCTTCCACCAAGTGGCGGAAAGCGCCGGCAAGGTTGCGGAGCTTGTGGGTGAGATTGCGGCGGCCTCCGGTGAGCAGGCTCAGGGGATAGAGGAGGTCAACAAGGCCGTAACCGAGATGGACAAGGTGACACAGCAAAACGCGGCCAACGCCGAGGAATCGGCCTCAGCCTCCGAGGAGCTGAATGCCCAGGCCGAGCAGATGCAGGCCATGGTCAATGACCTCGTAAGCCTGGTGGGCGGCTCAAAGTCCGGATCTGTCGCAGGACAAGGCGGTCCTGCAAAGACTCATCATGCCAGGACTGAAAAGAGAAGGAAAAACGCCAAGGCCCTGGCCCCTGCCTCTCAGAAGACGGGCGGGGGAAAGGAGCTGGATCCCAATAAACTGATCCCGCTCGATGACGAGGATTTCAAGGACTTCTGATGAAGTCAAAAAGTGCCTGCGGGATTCTGGAAAGGGAATCCCGCAGGCTTGTTTTATGGGTGATGGCCTTGTAAAAAGTCCCCAAACCGTCATTCCCCGACACAAGAAGATGTCGGGGAATCCATAAGTCGTTGGAATTACTGGATCCCCGACACAAAATTGTGTCGGGGGGTGACGATAGATGGGATATTTTGACTTTTTACGGCTTCATCATTGTTGATTTTTTTGCCTTGGTAAAATATAAAGATTTAAAGTTATAGTTAGCTGTTAGCCATTAGCTGTTAGCTATTAACCGGGCGGAAAGAAGAACTCCTTTAGGAACTGCCGACACCGACGCCGATTGGAAAACGGCAGTGGCGGAAACAATAATCAACGACAACATCGGGAGCTGGGGTATTTGCCGAAAATTCAAGCATCTTGGGCTATAGCTTAATATGTTAGTTTTAATCTCTGACGATGATTTGACAACCCGAACCTTATTGGCCGGTGTACTCGAAAAAAACGGCTACGAGGTGGTGAAGACCGCGGGCGGTACCGAAGCACTGACGGTCTTGAATCAACCCGAAGCCCCCCAGCTTGTTGTTCTTGACTGGATGATGCCGGGGATGGACGGGCTTCAGGTGATAGAAAAGGTGCGGAGCGGTAAAATCGATCGGCCTCCTTATATCATCCTTTTGACTGCGAAAACCGAAAAATCGAGCATAATAACCGGGCTCGAGCGGGGCGCGGACGATTATCTGACAAAGCCCTTCGATACCGGGGAGCTTCTGGCCAGGGTGGGGGTGGGACGGCGCTTCGTGGAGATGCGTGAAGCGCTTGTAGAAAGCCGGAAGGCTTTGGAGTACCAGGCTACCCACGATCCGTTGACCGGCATGTTGAACAGGCGGGCCACGCTCGAGCAGCTGCAAAAGGAAATCAACAGAGCGGCCCGTCATGGGGGATCCATAGCGGTTGGAATGTGCGACATCGATAATTTCAAGGTTGTCAACGACAGGTTCGGGCATCAGGCAGGAGATGAAATCCTTGTCGGATTTTCCAGTACTTTGATGGAAAGCCTGCGGGAGTACGACACCGTTGGGCGTATAGGGGGAGAGGAATTTTTGGTGATAACGCCTATGAGGCCGGGCAGCGGTTATAGGACAGTGTTCGAAAGACTTCTTAAAACGGTTGCCGCCCGTAGAATACCGACGCGGTCGGGGACACTGTCTGTTACTGTAAGCATAGGGGTTGCCTGCGCAAAATCCGCGACTTCCGTGGACATGCTGCTGGAGGCGGCCGACAGTGCACTTTATAAGGCAAAGGAGGCCGGGCGCAATAGAGTGGTTTTTCTATGACGCCGTCAAAAGTCGAAAACACCCTGAAGCGGGAAGAACCTGGTTCGCCAAAGGATGTAAGATGAAAAAGGTTGTTCGTTGTTCTTGTTCTTTGATCGTTATTTTTATGTTGTTTTTTCTTTTAGTGTTGCTTGATTCGAGTGTTACAGCAAAAGAATACCTGAAAAAGCCAATATCAATCGGTCTGAATGCCGATATGTCGACAGCGGATGCGGAATCCGGGGAGGCCATCAAGCTCGGCGCACTTGCAGCGATCGATGAGATAAATTCGGCCGGCGGGGTCCTGGGGCGTCCTCTTGCCCTGGAGGTCAGGGACCATCGCCGCAACCCGGCGCGTGGCATAGAAAATGTGGAGTCGTTTGCCTCAGACGAAGATGTGATCGCGATTCTGGGGGGGAAGCATACTCCTGTGATACTGGCCGAAATTCCGACCATACACGGCTTCGGCATCCCCTACCTCGTGCCCTGGGCTGCAGGGACCGCGATTGTTGACAACGGCCGCTCTCCCAATTATGTATTCAGAGTATCGGTAAGGGACGAGTATGCAGGGGCTTTCCTGGCGGACTACGTGGAGGACAAAGGGTACCGAAGGCCCGGGCTGCTGCTCGAGCAGACGGGTTGGGGACGTTCCAACGAAAAGGCGCTTATGCGGACTCTTGACAGCCGCGGCATACCGCCTGTGGGGGTGGAATGGTTCAACTGGGGGACTGATGATCACACCGATATGCTCGACAACCTGGCTGAAGCCAATGCCGATGTTTTGATTTTTGTCGGGAATTCACCTGACGGGGCGATTTTGGTCCGTTCGATGCTTAAACGGCCGAAGGACGGCCGTTTGCCCATTGTATCCCATTGGGGGATTGCAGGGGGGGATTTTGCCGAACCCCTTGGGCATGATCTTTCGGCTGTGGATCTGGCGTTTTTACAGACATTTTCCTTCTTCGACCCTCCTTTTCCCCAGCGGGCGGAGCACCTCTTTCAGTCATGCCGGAAGATTTCCCCCGAACTGGAAAGGTTTGAAGAAATCGCCGCCCCCACCGGAGTAGCCCATGCCTACGACCTCATCCATCTGCTGGCTGCCGCCATACGAAAAGCCGGGAAAACAGACAGGTCAGCGGTCCGCGCCGCGCTCGAGGAAATCCGGGTGCATGACGGGGTCATGCGGAACTA
>CAYXDR010000215.1:0-5802 GCA_964463515.1 uncultured Desulfobacteraceae bacterium
GGGAGGCGTGCGGCCGGGAGGAAAAATTCGTCAAACGGGTCGTGGACCAGGATAAACAGGCTATCGAAGCGGCCCCCGCCCAGGAGCGCAGGAACCTGCTCGAACTACAGGATAGATGGACTGCAGCCGTGGCTGCGCTTCGTGCATCCCGCCTTCGTCTAAGGGGAGATCCCCTGTACACGCTTCCCTGGTTCATGATTTTTGGAGAAACCTCCTCCGGCAAATCCACCGCCGTATCCCACGCCAGACTCAGCAGCATCCTTACCGATGTTGGCCCGACGAAGGGAATCGCCAGCACGCGCAACTGCGATTGGTGGTTTTTTGAGAAGGCCGTGATACTGGACACGGCAGGCCGTTACGCAGTTCCCCTGGAAGATGAGGACAGGAAGGAATGGGAGCGCTTCCTGGTGCTGCTTGCAAAATACCGGCGCAAGGAGCCGTTGAATGGTCTCATCATAACCTTGCCCGCAGATAAGCTTTTTTCCGGCAATGAGGACTCCCTCGTGGAATACGGCCGTTCGATCCGGATGCGTATTGATCAGTTAATGCGTGTGCTGGGTGCCAAGTTTCCAATATACGTGCTTATAACGAAAATTGATTTGATCCTTGGGATGGCGGCGCTTGCCGAAATATTGCCTGGAAACCAGCGGAGCCAGGCCGTAGGGCTTTTGAACGAAACCGAGAAGCGTGCACCTCTCGAATTTTTGGATGATGCAGTGGGATATATTTCCCGAAGACTGAAGGACCTCAGGCTGCAGCTTTCATCCGGTGGAGGGAAGGTCGGCGGGCGCATTGTTTTGTTCCCGGATGAGTTCCAAAGGCTTGCACCGGGTATCAAGGCGTTTGTCAACGGTGCTTTTCACGAGAATCCATACCAGGAAACTCCTTTTCTGCGCGGGCTTTTCATCTCGAGCGGCAGGCAGTCCGGCCTTTCCAGTTCCGGTGTTTTGGGTGGGCTCGAGAGTTTCAAGGAGCGCAGATGGCCTCTTCCGGATACGGGCCGGGGGCTGTTTCTTCATGATTTCTTTGCCTCGATTCTGCCTAAGGACAGGTCCGGCTTCCGGCCTATTCGAGAATACGCATCTTGGCGGGCCGCGACGATGAATCTTGCTGTTGCGGCATGGCTGCTCCTTCTTCTTTTTGGTGTGGGCTTGGCCAGCCTTTCCTACGTCCACGTCCGCAACGCGATGGAACCTGTTTACGCCTCTTTTCAGAAGGCTCCCCGGCTCGGTCACGGTATCGCGCAGGACATGGTTGTGCTGGGTTTGTTGAGGGACAGGCTTTCAGAGATGGAATATCGGCTGGGTAGCCGGATATGGCCCACTATAGGTTTCCTGCAGGGAAGGGAAACCCTTGGAGACCTCAAGTCCAAGTACACCGAATGGTTCCGTTCCTTTGTTCTGAATCCGACCGACCAGGCAATGAAGGGCAGTTTCTCGAATTTGGAACCCCGTGAACGGGAACAGGCCTTGTCCCGGTATCTTGAATATCTTGTCTGGCGTATAGACACACTGAAAGCACGAGAGAAAGGCCGATCCAGACCGGACACCCCCGGTCTGGACGGCCCTGTGGATGCCTTGAATCTTGCTTTTGCAGGAGATCTGCCTTACGAGGCCTCGTTCTTTCCGGATATGTATCGATCCTATGCAGCATGGGAAGACGATTTGGGTATATTAAAACGGGAACGTAAAGATCTTCAGGTCTGGGCTAACCGGGTCATTGAAATGGAGGGAAGCGATTTGCACTGGATGGTCCAGTGGGCTGAGTCGCGGGACAATCTGCCGCAAGTAACCCTTGAAGACTTTTGGCCAGGGCCCGGAAGTGTTAAAAATGCCCCCGTGGTTTCCCGGGCCTTTACCACAAAGGGAAAGGCGGAGATCGTAGGGTTGCTGGACCAGGTTGCGCAGGCGGCTGCCGAACCGGAGGATTTCAAAAAACGGACCGAAGAGTTCTGGAAATGGTATGCTCAAAAATTTTACAGTGAATGGGGGGATTTTGCGAACGCTTTCGACGCGGGGCTCGGTAAACTGCTGGCGAGGAATGACTGGCTCAATGCCGGCGGAAGCATGTCAAATTTGAATAACCCCTATTTCAAACTCATTAGCAGGATGAACCAAGAGTTTGATTCTGTAAGGGATATAATGCCTGATGCGGTCCTGGGAAGGCTTTCCAAGGAATTCGCTTATCTTTTTCACTTCTACAAGGCAGGTAGAAGCAAGGCGACATTAAAAGAAAAAATCGCCAGAGAGGTGGAAAAACTCGAAGCCCACCTTGCGGCGCCTGAAAAAAGTGCGCAGGCCGTCGAGGGTTTCGAAGAGTACATGAATCAGCTTGGTGCCTTTGCCCCGGTAATGGCGACTATAGACGGCGCATACCGATTCGCCTCGCAGAACTTCGGCCATACTTCCACAGATGGGCAAGCTTCCCCCATGGAGCTCGCTCTGGCAGCAATGAATAAGATCAAGACCCTGCTGGAGGAGGATGAAACCGCGGAGGAGCCTTTCTGGAGACTTGTTGAAGGTCCGTTGTTTTTTATGGTGACGATGACCACTTATGAGACTGCATGCGCGGTGAATGAACTGTGGAGTTCCCAGGTTATGGCGGAAATTTCAGGAGTGCCCCAGGGCCGGCTGTGGGATGCCTTGTTCGGAGATCAAGGTGTCGTCAAGGATTTCCTGTCCGGCACGGCCAAACCCTTTCTGAAGCACAAGTCAGATGGTTGGTCCCCCCGTTCCTGGCTTGGCGTGCCATTCCCCTTCCATGACGAGTTTTTGTCCTTCCTGGACCAGGGCTCCATCCGGCGGCAGCAGGTTGAGGACAAGTACACCGTTTCTGTCTCCACCCTTCCCACGAATGTCAATAAAGAGGCTCGAAGTGAACCGTACCAGACCAGGCTTACGCTTCAATGCGGCTCGGGTCCTCAAAAGCTGGATAACTTCAATTTTCCGGCCTCGACCAATTTTATATGGGAGCCGGGGACCTGCGGGGAAGTCAGCCTTAAAATCTTTTTTCGCGAAGTTGCCTTGACTCGGACCTGGGAGGGAGAATGGGGCTTCAGGGACTTTTTGCGCGAATTCAGGCAAGGCCGAAATGTCTATAGTCCTGAAGACTTCCCTCAGGAAGAAGAAATTCTTGAAGGGCTGGGCATCAAAAATATCCAGGTCCATTATATTATAGAAAAGGCCGAGCCGATTTTGGACCTCACTGATTATCCCCCGCTGAAGGTGCCCGGACAGGCCGCCCATTGTTGGGTCGGCCTGGGAGAAGGAGGCAGTCCATGAGTGCATTGCATTCCCCCCGTGCCCCCTGGCTCATGCTTTTACTTTTTTGTGCGGCTACGGCGGCATTTTTTCTTCTTGCTGCGGGCCGGGATCTTGCGCTGCTGCCTGATGCTTTGACTCAGGATCAAAAAAAGCCGGCTCAATCAAAAGTCAGCAAAATCCGACAGGCCATCGTGCGTGAAGAGCAGAAAATTGTTCGGGCGGAAAAAAAAGCACTGCACGGCATCGGTGAAATGCTGGAACATGCCGGGCGGAAAATCGAAGGCCTGGCCGGGGTTGGGCCCGAAGAACTGGCCCCTTCGCCGGATCAGGAGATCCCCGGCCCCGAGGTTCCCGGAAAACTGCTGTCCCACAGGTTTGCCGTCCTCGACAAAGGTTTCAAGGCCGAGTTCGACACCGACAGGCCCGTGCCGGAGCCGAAAATCTTTTTCATGAGTTCACCTGCCTTGTGGGCAGTGGATATCCCCGGAAAATGGAGCAATGCATCTCCTCGCATTAATACGACGAAACAGGGGGAAATTCGGAGGGTGGTCATCGGCGAACATGAAGACTACCTTCGCCTGGTCTTTCTCTATCATGACGCGGAATTGCCCCGGCCGGAAATGAAGCCTGAGTTCAAGCGCACAGAGGGGGGGTTCGCCGTTTTTGTGCCGGCCTCAAGCCCAAGCTAGTTTCAATGTAGGGATTTTATGGCATCAAAAACTTCGACAAGGGGAGCGGCACCGACGATCGCCGCATCGGCGCTGATCGCTGGAAATCTTGTGGGTGCCGGTATCCTGGGGCTTCCGATAAACACAGGCCTGGCAGGGCTTTGGCCGTCTCTTCTGGCGATGGCGGCAGGCGGAGCACTGATGTACCTTACCGCCGTGATCCTGGGGGGAGAGGTGGCGAAAAGCCGAAGTGAAACTTTCGACTACCCGTCGCTTTACGGAACTTACCTGGGACGGTTGGGCAAATGGGCAGGGATAATCGCGAACATGATTATCTTATACGGCCTTCTGACCGCATACTTTACAGGCGGCGCGAAGATATTCGCCGATCTCACGGGCCTTGAGCACCGGCAGATACTGGCAACACTCCTGTTCGGGTTGCCGCTGGTAGTGCTCACGTGCATCAACCTCAGCCTGATTCAACGCCTGAACACGCTGCTGGTGTTGTTCCTGGCCGGAACCTTCACTCTCCTGGTGCTCCTGGGCTCGGGTCATATGGATATCCAACGCGCGCGATATTCCGACTGGGTGTTTTTGCCCGCCACGCTTCCGATCATCATCACCGCCTTCCACTTCCACAATATAATCCCGACGATCGGCGCCGACCTCGAATGGAACACGCCCGTGTTCCGGCGTGCGGTCCTTCTGGGCATGCTGGCCGCCTTTGTGATGAACGCCCTGTGGGTGCTGGTGGGTATAGGGGTGGTTCCCCTTTCAGGCGAAAACAGCATCCTTGAAGCCTGGAACACCAACACGCCCGCTACCGTGCCCATGGGCGCGATCATTCAGAGCCCTGTGTTCACTGTTTGTGCTTCGTTTTTCGCGCTGACGGCCATCTGCACCTCTTTTCTTGCAAACGGCCTGGGCCTCCAGGGCTTCATCCGGGACCTGCTTACAAACACCTTCCGCCTGAACAACCGGCCAGTGGTAATCGCCGCCACCTTTATCCCTCCTCTTCTCACCGCCCTGGTTTATCCGGACATCTTTCTCAAGGCTTTAGACGTGGTAGGAGGAGTGGGGATCGTCGTCCTTTTCGGGATACTGCCCACGCTGATCGTGGTGATGGACAGAAGCCGGTCAAAACTCCTCCGGTATCTCTGTATTGTGGGCCTGGTTTTTGCCGCTGGGGTCCTGGGTTTGGAACTGCTGAAGGAAGCAGGCCTCCTTCATTTGAAGCCGTGGGTCGATTACCACGCCGTGGCTTTCTGATCCAGGATTAAGCGGCCGGTTTTTATCATTGAGCCGCCCAATCACATGGCCGGCAGATTCCAGACGTTTTCCTGTGCGTGGGCCGCTTCCCATTTCCTCACTTTCTGTCTGGCGGCGTCGAACAGGCGCACATGATTTTCCATCCTGACCTTGCGGGTGACCACCGGGCCGACCTTTTCCCACAGAGGGTTCAACATGTCGACCACGGCCAGGTAATCCGCGACCGGCATCTCGGTTCCCGGAAGAGGGCGGCCTTCATCGTCGAATTTGTTTTTCGTGAAGATGACCGTGTCCGAACCCCAGAGAACCCTGTCCTGATATTTCGTTACGAAATCCGCCCATTCATCAAGGGATGGCATGCCCGGTTCCGGCTCCACGATGTACCGCTGCACTATGTCCCATGAAAGATCGGTATACCAGTTCGGGCAGGCGTCCAGTATTTCGGAGACGGTCTCCAGGTGGTCCGGTGCGGGCTTCACGAACCGTCCCAGGCCTGTGTGGGCCCAGCAGACGATCGTTTCCGGGCTTTGGCTGCCCAGGTGCTTCATGCCTGCGGTGTAGGGTTTTTCCGGGTATGCCGAGATGATCTTTCCGTTGTAGGT
>CAYXDR010000216.1:0-5763 GCA_964463515.1 uncultured Desulfobacteraceae bacterium
ACTAACATCGAATGATTCGATGGAAAGGAAGGTCTTTTCCTCGTAGCCGTCAGGGTTTCCCAGTCTCAAGTCCGCAAACGAAATACCGGCCCATGGAAACAACGAAAGCTCAATATCCCCCCCGATTGCGAAATCACGGCCGGTCTTCTCTGTTACAAGTGCTTCCAGTCGGGGTTTGTAGTCCTGGACATCCACGAACATGGGAATGAGCAGCAGAGCGGCGATGATCACTAGACAGAAAGCCAGTACACCGATTCCCGTCCATTTGAGAGCTTTTTTCATGGGATTCCTCCTTTTTCGCTGGGTGAAAGCGTATTGCCGAAAAGTGTCCGGCATTTCTCCCGCCATCGCTCGAGGACGGTTAGGTAGTCAGGACCGGAGGCCGCTTCCGCCGGCGGGCGTTCGGATTCCTCAGTGCTATGGGCTTGGGTTTCAAGTTCTTGGAGTCTTCGGCGGGATTTCTCATCATCCGGGTTCCGGGCCACCACATGCCTATAGGTTTTTACGGCTTCATCCAAGAGTCCCTGGCTCAGATAGAGTTCGGCAATAGTTGCAGAAGCCGTCAAGAATGCAGGGTCCAATTCAGCATCTTCATGCTCTTTACCAGGATGTTCAAGACCCTGTGGTGACTGCTTCAACTCTTCGAGAACAGAGAGCCCCTGTTCGTCGCCGGGACGGTGAGCCAGGTAAAGCCCCAGGGCTTCAAGGGCTTTCTTTTTCTCATTCAGTCTGTTTAAAATCTTTGCTCTCAAAAGGTAAAGATCCATGAAACCATCTATGCGGGGGATTATTTCCTCTGTTTCCTTGAGTGCTTCCCTGTCGAGATCCAGCGCCGAATAGGCAAGGCAAACCGTGCGACGTAGATTGATGTCGTCGGGATAGAGTCGGAGCAGGTCTAGGCAGGCCTTGACCACGTCATTATAACGCCCCTGGGCCAGCCATTCGGAAACAACGAGGGAAGCCGTTGAAGCAGACGGTGTGCTTCGAAGGATCTGTTCATTCAAGTTGTTATTCGGGTTTTGTCGATTCGGCATGGTTTTTTGCTCCGGCAATTTTTTCGGACACTTCAGATGGCCGGGATTCAGGCCGTGCTGATTTTTCTTCGAATCTATATATTATCTCATTTTTTTTTACCATATTGAGCTCTGTTCTGGCCAGATGTTCAATGTATTCCATATCGTTCCGGAGTTTTTCTATTTCATCCAGCATCGCCTGGTTTTGTTCATGAAGCTGTTTTATCCTTTCGATATATTGCTGCCTGTCAAGTTCGGAGCGGTAAAGGTATAGTAAACCTCTCTCCCCGAAAACCAGCCAGCCCAGCAGCGGGCCCAAAACGCACAGAACTGCGAGAATAAGTTTGGGGAGGTTCCATTTTTTGACGGACACTGTGCTACTCCTGCCGTTTGTCCATATACGCCGCGATGATGATAGAGCGGGCCCCTGCCAATTTCGCGGCATCCATTACACCTACGACTGTGCCATGGCTGACCTCTTTGTCTGCCTCCACAACAACATCGAAAGGTTCCTCAGCTTCACGACTCCGTTCCAGTTCTTCTCTCAAAAATGACGCGTCCACGGGGTTTCCCATAATTGCTATGGAGCCGTCGCCGGCTATCGTTATTCTCACGGCTGAAACCTGACCTTCTGAATATTCCCGGCTGGTTTCAGGCAGAGACACTGAAAGCCCCGTTGCCGAGGATTGATGGGTTGTGGCCATGAAAAAAATCAATAGCAGAAACACTATATCTATAAGAGGCGCAATCGATGAAAAGCTCGGTTCTTCTTCTTTCAACCTTTTGAACTTCATGATTCCCTAACCTCTGTCCCTGGAAGCTTCCACCAGTTCAAGCAGCCGGATTGAACTTTCCTCCATCTCGAAAACCAGGTTTTTTGCCTTATCCTTAATAAATCTGTGACAAACCATTGCAGGGATTGCAATGCAGAGGCCGGTCGCTGTCGTGATCAAGGACTCGGCTATTCCTCCTGCAAGCATTGTGGTGTCGGCGGCTCCCAGGCCGGAAAATGCATTGAACGCCTTGATCATCCCGGAAACAGTCCCCAGTAGACCCAACAACGGTGTAAGGTTGGCAATGGTGGCGAGCACGGCTATGTTTTTCTCCAGCAGCGTGGCCTCCCTGCTTCCGCGCTCTTCGATTGCCTCCTTGACCAGCCACATTCCTTTCTGGGTGTTTTTCAGACCGGCGAGAAATATTTTGGCGATTGATGAAATATTACTCTGGCACAAAAAGATGGCTTCTGATAACTTCTTTTTTCTGATTAAATCTTCGATGTTGCGAATGAATTCAGGGGGTATGATCCTATTTGTTCTGAGCACCCAGAGCCGTTCGATGAAAACGGCCAGCGCCGCCACCGAACAGAAAAGTATCGGGTACATGAAAATACCACCTTTAATGACAAGCTCGATCATACAACCTCCCTATGAGCCTGCATGCCTGCGCAGTGTGCGGAGGCCGGTTCACGGAAACATCAAAGGTATCATAACAGAGCGGGAGGGTAAGAGGGAAGAGAGAAAAGGCTGTGGCGGCAGGAATACGGGAGCTTGAAAGGGAAATGAATCGGAGTTGAAATGGGCGGAAAAGAAAGGGTGACGAAAACCATTCAAAAGCCCTCAGGACGAAGTGCGGTTGAAGAGCACCGCTCGGTTTTGGCCAAGCTGGGCTCGATGTCGGGCCGTGACATGTTGAATGAGGTTCTTGACAGGGAAAAGCCTCACGAACTTGTCAGAGCTTTGTCCTGTGAGGATTTTTATTGGCTCGTTAAGCAAATCGGGGAGGACGACTGCCTTCCGCTGGTGGCGCTTGCCTCTGAGGAGCAGTGGCAGTTCCTGCTGGATCTGGATCTTTGGACCGAAGACCGCCTCGATGAGGTGAAAACCTTTCAGTGGATCTCCAGGCTTCAGCGGGCTGACTTGATGCGGGTTGCCCGGTGGCTTCTTCGTGAAGGTCAGGCCCTAGGATATATGTATTTTTTTCGGAATCTCGAGGTTGTGGTCAACACCGATGAAGACGCCGCAGTCGACCTGCCGGAAGGGTTTGTTACCCTGGACGGTGTCTATTATTTCAGATCTTTGGATCGCAGCAGAGCCCCCGAGTTCGAAACATTGTTAAAAGCTGTTGCTGCCGAAGACCGTCTGCGTTTCCAGGCTATGCTGGCGGGGCTGAGCGGACTTCTTCCTGCCGAAGCCGAAGAGGAAATGTACCGGCTGAGAGGAGTAAGACTCGCAGAGCACGGGTTTCTGCCTCGCGAGGAGGCTTTGTCAGTCTATTCTCCTTTGCCGGTAACGAGCGCAGCCAGGGGAGGGGATGGGGCAGATGTCCGCCCCTGCGATGAATCGGAGGCCCCGGTGGATGTTTCACTACTTCCTCTGATGCTTATGCCGGTTGAAGGGAAGATGTTCAACGAGGTGACTTCCCGGATCGATGACCCTTCGGCCCAGGACCGTATCCGCTTGGAATTTTCCGGTCTCTGCAATCTCATCATGTCTGCCGACCGGACAATTCCAGGGGGCATGGAGGACCTCAAGGCAATTTGCCGGAAAGCCGCGGGTTATGTGAATGTAGCCCTTGAACATTTATGCGGGAACGATATGTCCCTGGCCGTGGCAAGTGTACGGGACAATGCGCTTGTCACCCTTTTCCGTATCGGGTTGGGCCTTGCCATGGATACAGGCCGGAGGGCTGCCCGCTGGTCTTCCGATAGTTGGTGGAAAACCAGCGCTCCGGAATTCTGGTTTTGGGGGGATGTAGCCGGGAAAATTCTCCAGGGGTTGCTGCAGCCCAGGCCGCTTTATTATTCGGGCGGCGAGGAAGGTGAGGAATTCAGGGATTTCCAAAGCATCGACGAGGTGCGGCGTTGCTCCGGGCAACTGGAAAAAATCATTGCACTGGACAGCCTTTTGGCAAGGCTTGATGCGAGGCCGCAGCAGATGGAAAAGGGGCATGAAATCACCGCGCAGGCTTTGCTTGTAACCTTTTGGGCCCGCAGTGAACTGGGCCTTGAACGCAGGTTTTCCCCCATCTCTTTCAGCGATGCACGAAAACTTTTGAGTATCCTCAAGGGAGGGGTCTCCGGGAAAAAATGGCTGCAAAAAGATTTCCGTGCTCAATTCACCCGGTTTTTCGAATCCCCCGCGTCTTCTGATTCCGAAGCGGATAAGACACTTACAGAGGCGCTTTCGGAGATTTGGGACGAATTCCTTGATGAATACCGGTACATAAGCGCCGAGGACCTTGATCCCAGGTTTTCGGAACTGCTGGTTATTGAGCCATCCCGCGAAGCTGGGCCTGAGTGAAGCAGCCGCTGCATGTTTTTCCCCAAGCTGAAACCGTTTTTTCAGAAAGGTACGGTTTCAACTGTTCATAGCCTTTTTGCCTGAGCGCCTCAAGGGCCTTGACGGGAACGGAAATGCCGCCTGCATCCACCTCTGATCCGCCGTTTGCCATTTGCACAAGCTCTTCCAGTTTTAATCCCATTTTCAATCCTCCTGGGTTAAGCAGTGATTTACTGCACGACGAATACCATATAGGAAACCGAAAAGCCATTGTTGATGAACCCGCAAAAGTCAAAATAGCGATGTCTGTCGGGGTCGGGGTCTCTGTCGGCATCGGTATCGGAAGCTGATCAACTCTCTTTTCGACCCCGATACCGATTCCGACCCCGACGCCGATAAGCCGGGGATTGTACTTTTTACGAGTTCATCATTGTTAAAGATCCAGGATTTTTATCCGCACCCGGACTGCCATTTATTTGTCTGCATCCGACGGCTTCGATGAATAGGCATCCAGGGTGGCCTGGTTGTATCCTGCCTTTGCATAGTTTTCGACAGCCCTGTCTTTGAGTTCCCCGTCCTTGATTTTCGAGGATTGGGTGTCGGCCAGTTCGGCCGCGTGACTCCACATGCCCTCCCGTTCGTACTCCCTTATCTTTCCCTCGACCGCGGTATGGTTCTCGTTGTATTCGATAACCGCACCGTGGCATCTGGAAATCAGTTTCCTGACGGGACCTCCGCATTCGGGGCAACTGCACAGGGGGGCTTCATGTACGCCCTGGATTGTTTCAAAAACCCGTTTGCAGAGCCGGCAGCCCTTTGCAGGACTGCATGATATATATTCGTAAATGGGCATAAAAAATTGTGCTATTTAAAGATATTCGCATAAAAAGTGATGAAATCTCGGCAAACGCTTCAACTGTTGGCGGTTTCCCGGCCATCCGGGTATCCCCTTGCAGGAGGGCTCTCTATCTCCCGTTTTTAAATCGGCGTCGGTATCGCGATCGGCGGTTTTTTTTAATGATTCTTTTTTCCGCCCGGCTAACAGTTACTTACAATTTTCACTAAACTTTCAAGCCTTTAAGCGTTCTGAGAAACAAAACCTCAGGTCAACAGAGTAAGAATCGAGCAGCTGATACGGTTCCGGCGTTCACCGATTACGATTACGACAACGACAACGAACAATTAATGGATGATGAATCTCCAGCATTGAAGTCCCCGACCCAACGCCGATAAGGCGGGGATGTGAATTTGGAATGTATAAATCTTTATGCTATTTTGTCAATACAGCTGCAGCGATCGTTCAAACACTTCTCGATATCCACTGCGGCTGCGGGCCAGGGACAAAACTTTCTTGACAATAAAGTGACAATGAACATAACGTGTGCGGTATTCGAGCGAGGTGTTAATCTTGATGAGGTCGTAAAAAGTCAAAATAACGATATCCTTCGGGGTCGGGGTCGCTATCGGGATCG
>CAYXDR010000217.1:0-5742 GCA_964463515.1 uncultured Desulfobacteraceae bacterium
CGCCGCCTTCGAAAGTTTCATACAGAGAGGAAACCCGCCGCAACATAAGCCTTGTTAGAGTTTCAAAATCCATATGATCGGTCAGTCGGTTGTTCGTTTTGAATCTGCAAGGGGTTTGAAAATCCACTTTCAGCCTGACGGCATCCTCCGCAGGGCTTTGAGCAAGGTTTTCACCCTTCAGATCGGCAGCGAAAGCCTCCGATTGATCCAGAGAACCGGCCTCCTTTGAGAAAACCGTGCGCCCGTCTTGTGCAGCCACTTTCTCCACAGAAAACTTTCCCCTGGAGCCGTTTATCCTTGCCCCCATACCGAGCTCTCCCATCAAGGAAAAGGCAAAAACAACATGTGCCAGGCTTCGGTTTAACTCCCCGAACAGAAGAATTGAGCACGAAATAGGATCCCCTGGAAAGTAGTCGGTCCTGGTTTCGAGAGAAGGCTCGACAACGAAAGGGTGCGGCGCCGAGCCCTTTGATCCGGCCACATCGACAGGCTCGAACATCTGCGAATAAAGGCAGGATGAGCGTAATATGCACCCACTGCACGATTGATTCCTCAAGGGGCAGACTACCCGTTTCAGTGCTGTTCCGAACACGCCTCTGAACGTAGAGCCCTTATAAGGTGGGAGCCGCGCTCTGGTTTCAAGTCTGCAATTGAATTCATACTTTCCAAACAGCATAGGCTACCCTCCTGCTTCCGGCTCTTTGATGCTTTTACGGCTTAGAAAAGGATCCTTTCAAAAAAATGTGCACATCCTTTTCGAAACCAACCAAAATCAGCGATAGGAAAAAGGGAAATACCTGTCCGGTGCAGCAGCAACCATTGCGGGCATCGCCTCGTATTCACAATTCGTAAGGCCGGCGAAGTGATCCGGGTCCACAATGTCGAGGGCCTGATCAATTGGGGATTTCCCTTTATTCATGTCCCCGGTTCCAAGCCTGCCGATTTCGTAAAGCCCGGCAAGAGAGAGCATGGCCATCATTTTGATGGTGGCACCGGCTGAATCACATATACATAGATCCAGACTTTGCCTGTGCCACGCGGCCGCACTGTCCAGATCTCCTCTATATGCAGCCATCCTCGCCATGTTGTTCAACCACAATTGCCAGGGATGCCTTTTTGCAGTAAGGCTTTGAACCTGCTTGGAGGCCTTTTTGTAATAGTCATCAGCAACCCGGGTCCCAGCACTCGTATCTGCGAAAAACCTTGCTAGAACAGCATGTTCCCAGGGACCAAGCTTCTCCAGCTTCAGGGGCAAATCCCATAAAGAGTCGATTTCAAGATATCGGAGGAGAGATTTTTCTGCCTCATCCCATTTTTCAGCATCAAGGTATGCATAGACCAGGTAATTGAATTGTCGCCGCCAATCTTCACGTAAATCCGGGATTCGTCCCTCCCCGAAAGCTTTTTGAGCCTTGACCGCAAACTTTTCGACATCACTCACATAGTCCCTTCCGCAGAACCCGAAATTTTGAGCGATGGATCCGCACAACTCCCCCAGGGATTTATATGCCCGGACGTCCGCGAATGAAAATTTCATCTGAGATTTATACATTTTTTCAAGGGTTGAAAGGATAAGCTGAAGGTAGTCGGGCAAACCCGGAGTGAAGCGATACAGGTTATGACACAATCCTACGAATCTGTGGTTGTAATAATCCACCGCATATTCGAAATCCGCAAGCGGCGACTTTTCCATAATCGCCCTGGCGCGTTTCTCCCACATGCCGCTTTCATTCACCCTGCCCTGGTGATTTTTCAAGGCCATATTGAGTATGCACCAACGAAAGGCTGAAACAGGCGAAGTTAATTCCATCGAGCGGAGTCCTCTGACGCCCACAAGCTCGGCCAAAGGTTCGGCTCTGTCCAGGTCCCCTGCCTCCACCCATTTTTCGAGAACATCAACAAGAGATTCCGAACGGAGAGGCGTGGCTGCTATAGATGTAACGTCGATCGGCCTGTGATGTTGCCGCGCCATCCATCTGAGCCACTGCGGCTCAGCGCTGCTGCAGGCCGCAGCGAAACCCTCCGGCTCGTTGACCATCGCGTTGAAAACCGAAAGCCGTCCGGCGTTTCCAGGGCGGTGGAGAGATGCAAACAGACAGGCTTCATACAGATTATCAACCTTTTGAATTTCACAGGGCGCTGAGCCCCCAGGAGCAGCAGGGTCTTCAGGAACCAGGACAAGGCTGAAACCCATCGAAGCTGCATGCGAGGCCTTGGCCTCCAGGTGCTTCGCTGGAAGTATCTTCCCGGAACCCGAGATTCCACCCGTTGCGGCCAGGTGCTGCGGAGGATTTTCTCTGCGGCCAAGCATCGAAAGACACAGGGCAGCGGGGAGCCCTAGGGACGAGCCTGTAATCCGATCGTCTACGGATAAAAAATATAAGTAGGGCCTCATCCCGGGCCTGCCGACCGCGAAGGGTTTAGAAGCCCTGAGCGCTGCTTCCATGGTATGCACTGCCCGCAAATCCAAAAGGTCTTTCGTCCATGTAGGCCAGTTGAGCTGAGAGGAGGCGCCCGGCGCGTAACCGCATATCAAAAAACGGATCTCGGTCTTTCTTGCCGCAAGCAGAATAGGCGTGGAAACCCATTCACCTTGAAGTGCATCCTGCCAACTCAGCCCCTGAAAGATTCTCGAAAATTCTATCCGTTCCTTGAACCATTCCGCCAATTCAAAAAAAGTTTCCCCGGCGGTCAAAACCCGCGTTACCATGTAGAGGATGAAAAGCCGCTTCATTCCAGGATTGTCTTCAAAGTGCCTTAAGATGTCCTCGCCACAGAAAAAAGCTTCATTGTCCCGATCCAAGGGATTCCAGCCACGGCGGGGATCAAGCAGCAGAGAACTCATGAAATCCTTGTGAGCTTCATGTTCGATAAGAAATTTGAGATGTGAAAGACTCCAATGGATCATTTTTTCACACGCCATCGGCTTCTTTGAAAAGTGCTAATGAAATCGCACCGCAGTTGTCATTTGAGACTTCATAAGGGCATTCGATATAAAATTCCCCTGTCTCATCGTTCCAGGCCACTCGGGACGGAGAAATCCTGTCCCCGTCCTGCGTCACATAGAGACAGATCAGATCGGTGCCTGAAAGTTCCTGGGTCCCCCCCCGGATTCGACCGCTGATCGCCCGCATGTTTTCAATCCCCGCGTCTCCGTAAATCGTGAAAGAAAGCGGAGAAAGAGAAACAATATGTCCCCCGTGCCGCATATAAAGTGGGGCAAAGTTAGGAATTTCCTTATCGTCGGATGCAGCAAGGGGAATCATGTTATCCGGAATTTTTACCAGGACCAGCGCCTCCAAAACACTTCCAGGCGGACACAGCCATCGAGCTTCGGGCATGATGGTTTTAACTGAATCCATGACTTCGGCGATTGATGTGTAAGCCCATTTTCCTATTGCGCCAGGGGCGGCTGACGGGTTGTAAGCACGGGACGAAAAAATTTGTGCTATCTCCGTCTCCATTTCTCTGAACTCCAGCCTTGGATCATTGGCATGCAACGGAAAGGGCACGGGAAAACCGGGGGCCAGCGAATTCTGATCCTTGCGAAGCTGGTTGACGGCAGCCATTGTGGCCGGGGAAATTGAAAAAAATACAGGACCCAAGTCCGAAGCATTTAGCGGATATATATTCCATGTTTCAATGAAAAAAGCATGGTCCGAGGCTCCAGGGTATTGCACGATCAGGTCCCCGGGGCCGGCCATAGACATGTCATGATATATTTGCGCTACAAAAATAGAATTTTCCCCCGTATCAGTTTCGGCGGGACCCACGACCACAACAACAGGTGGGCTGTAAAACTTCGATTTACGCCATGCGGCTTTCTCTCGCTTTATATGCCTTACTTGACCTGTTGCCGCGGGCACGGCATGATTCATCGAAGATGTTTCGAATAACACCTTCAGGCCTTCGCAGAGCCGTCGCCATGCATCTAGCGGAATGCCTTCATCTGTGCAGGATTGGCAAATCCTCATATGTGCATCCAGGTGCTTTTTACTGCCACGCTCATCTTGTTTAACATGGTACGGAGGACAGGTCCTGAAACGTTTTGCCATTCTCAACGCATCTCTACGATCCAGCATTGTCAATCTCCACACAACCTGCCTGCCGCTCAATATTCCAATACGGCTCGGGGACATTTTTTTTCAAAATTTCCAACAGTGTTTCCTGAAAACTCAACAAATCCTGGGCATTGAAATCCTGTACATAAGTCTCGGGAATATTCGAGACGAACCGCCTGCATTTGCGTAGAACTTTTTGCAATTGGTAGTGGACGCTGGAAGGGCCTCTAAAGCCGAGTATATGAGCAATCCGTGCGAGGCTGAAACCACGGACAGCGTGAAGATAGAGCACCACGCATTCTTTCTGCGAAAATCGATCCGCCAACGAGCATGCCATGCGGTCGATGTGTGCCTTGTCCAGATCGAAGTTCATGGATTCTTCGATGCTTTTGCAATCTGCGATTTCAAATTCGGCGGATTTTTCCACCGGCGCTAGCAAATCTACATAACGGGACAGCCAGCTAATGAAATCCCGGACAGGAATGCCTGCATCGCTTCTTCCGAACAGGTTCGCCAGCTCTGTAGCGAAATGTACGGCCAGAAACAATAGTGATCTCTTTTTGCTGATAGTTTCTACATCACGAAGCTTGGGGTTTTCGGGGAAAGATATCTCAGCCAAATCCTCCTCGGCAAAACATGCGATCTGAAACGCAGCCGGTTTCAAACTCATCAGCCGGATCCCGGAAGGCCCTCGGACTATTGAAATTTCTTTAGAGCCCCTGCAGCAGTCAAGAGTGCGCTTGTAAAGATAACGGCGGGGGTCGCTATCAGGATAGCGGGCGTTGTCGATCAGATAATTTATAAATGCCGTTTTGAGGTAACGCTCTGCGCCGCATCCGCCGGCGGAGATAATAGTTTTGATAAAAGAAGTTCGTTCACATAAAAAAAGTATAAGCTGAGAAGATATTTCTTCCAGTGCATCATCGAAGATTGGGATTCTTCCTTTTCCGAAGCCCGGGACTGCCGACCACAGACTCCTCATGGATATTTCAAAAACCAATTCCCTGGCAGCTCTGCGTAAAAGTGAGTGTGCGGTATCCGTGGCGAGCCATTTGCGCAGCATCACAGATTCATTATCTTGAACCGTTTCCGGACTTACGGCCTGGAGTCTCTGCGATACTTCGGCGGTATCAATTTCCTCCAAGCCCATCTTGATTCCTTTTCAGCACACCGACAGAAAAGCTGTTTACGAATGTGACCGATCCAATGAAGCAAAAACAACCCTTTGGAAATTCATAGAAAGCGGTCTTGGGCGGGGGTATCCAGTTTGTTCAAGACAGTTTCTGAATAAAGACTTGAACCCTCGAAAGCCACTGATCGCACTTAGTTCGTTTCAATCCGGAATTTCTGGATAATTCCGTCAAATGTAAAAGAAACCCTTGCAGGCCTTACGGGAGTTAACAGCGACAAAAATTCAAAGATGGCGAAAAAGGTATGCAGTGTCCCCGTGCTAAGGGTTATCAGCGATGAAAGTAAGGGGCCTGACAAAATCGGAACGACAGGCAACAGGAATCTATCAGGTTTACTTCTAGCGGTCAAGCCCTGGCGCACCCCGCACCCGGCAAAAAGCTCCCGGATACTGCGTCGCACCTTCAGCTTGACGGGCTTGAACCGTCTCAATCCCCTCTAATCGGGTCAATCTTTCAGACTTTTTGTTCCGGGAAACTGTAAAGCTCCCGGA
>CAYXDR010000218.1:0-5737 GCA_964463515.1 uncultured Desulfobacteraceae bacterium
CTCCGGCATTTCCCTGTTTCGTCATGGCAGTCACTTGGCAATGGTAATAAGGAAAGCGCCCAGGAAGATAATTCCGGCTGACATGAACCTGAGCGTTCGATGTTTTTCTTTCAGCAGGTAACCCCCCATCAGCACGGCAAATACAATACTCAGCTGCCGCAGGCCGACGATGTAGCTAACCTTCTCGATCGTGAAGGCCACAAGGATCAGGGAATAACTGATGAATACTATGAGACCGTTAAAGAGTATGCTTTTTCTGTTGGCTGTCCATTCGTGCATGATATCCTTTTTCTTTTTGGTCATTGCTATATATGGAGTGAAGAATACGACTCCGAACACGATGAGCAGGTAATTGAAAACAAGAGGGTCCGCATAACCGACCCCTATCTTGTCTACGATGGAGTAGGCGGTGACCCCCACCATCGTGAGAAGGGCGAATCTGGTGGAACGGCTGGAAGCCAGTGCCGCGAAGGGACGAAGAAACTCCCGGACAGAAGGTTTCTGCATCCCTATAGCTTGAACCCCGGCGACGACAAGAAGTATACCCGCGACGCCGGAGGGCGACACTTTTTCTTTCAGCACAACGATCGATACGATCAGCACGAGGGCGGGAGCTGAACGCATAATGGGATAAACCTGTGACAGGTCGCCGTCTTCGTAGGCCTTGGACAGGAACAGCCAGTAGAAAAAATGAATGAGTCCCGAAATCGCGGCAACCGCCAGGCCTGCGGCAGGCGGAAGCCCCTTCACAGCCGCCAGGTATATGAAAAGCGGCAGAAAAAATATCATCGCCCATATTTCGTACCACCAAACGAAAAGCTGCTTGTCTCCGGAGCGCTTGGTGAGCAGATTTCTCACCGCGTGCAGAAGCGCAGATAGAACGACGAGGATGACCGAAAGACCACTCATTACATCTCAACTTCCTTTGTTTTTTTTAACTTGCCTTTACCCGGTTTTTGCGTAACTGCAGCCTTTAAGAGGCATGCAGGGTTATGTGCGGAACCCCGAAATTTTCAGGCTGATGGTTTCATTCTGAAGGTCCGCCTGCAGCGCTGATAAATTCAGTTATTTCCGCGGTGTCGTGCGTAAGAGGCATTTGGGGGAGGCTCGATAGGAACAACGAGCCGTACCGGCTGGTTAGCAGACGGACGTCCAGGATGGCCAGAATTCCTTTGTCCGTGCGTTTCCGGATCAGCCTGCCGAGTCCCTGCTTTAAAGAGATGATCGCAGAAGGCACCTGGTATTCAATGAATGGATTGCCGCCTTGATCCTGTATTGCCTCGATGCGCGCCGATATCAAGGGCTCCGAGGGCGACGCGAATGGGAGCTTGTCGATTATAAGGCAGCTAAGCGCCTCCCCCGGCACATCGACTCCCTCCCAGAAGCTGCCGGTAGCCAGCAGAACGGAGTGGACGTCCTCCCGGAAAGCTTGAAGCAGCGCAGTGCGGGGGGCGTCCCCCTGCCGGTAAATTGTGTACGGCAGACGCCCCGACAAAAAACCGTGTACGTAGTTGAGATTGTTATAACTGGTGAACAGCACCAAGGCCCTTCCCTTGGTGCGGCGCAGGATATCCAGTATTCTGGGTGCAAGAGCAGCGGAAAAAGAGCTACTCCCCGGCGGCGGCAGGTCCCTGGGTATATAAAGGAGGGCCTGAGCCGAAAAATCGAAGTGAGAAGAGTATGCCGCTTCAAGGGTGTCCCGTACGCCCAGGCGCGAACGGATATAGTTGAAATTGCCACCGGTTGTGAGGGTAGCGGATGTAAAAACCACGGTTTCGACTTTCCTGTACAGGGAATGCTGAAGCGCCTCAGCTACGTCCAGGGGTGAAGAATGGAGGATGACACCCCTGGCCAGTTTTTCATACCAGAGCAGGTGATTCCGGTTGTGCGGCGATAAAATTTCGGACAGCATATTGTTGTATTCCGCTGCCCTCTGAGCAAGAAGCGGCAGTTCAGGCTCATCACATGCGGATTTTCCCGCCTCATTGAGCCCAGAAAGTCCCTTGGCCATTTCACCTGCCGGGCCCTTCTCGATCCTTTCCAGCAATCGGCCTGCTATTTTCCCTTTCTCGGGCAGTTTCGTGAACAATGTAAGAAGACCTTGCACTCCGGAGGTTATCTCAGCCAGGTGCCCGGCGGATGCAGATTCACGGTCCGCTTCCATCTTTCTGTCCGCCTTCCGCCAATCAGCAGCCAGGTCCATCAACTGGTGTGAGCTCAAACGGTCTCCGAAATAGGAAGTGGCAATCTCATCGAGGCTGTGGGCTTCGTCAAAAAGAACCACCTGGCTTCGCGGGATTATTTCTCCGTAACCTCCCTGTCTGATCCGTATGTCCGCGCAGAGCAGGTGGTGATTTACGATAACGATCTGAGCCTCGGCGGCCCTGGCGCGAAGCTTTCCGAGAAAACAGTCTTCCAGAAAGGGGCAGTCTCCGCCCAGGCATTGTTCAGAAGATGCGGAAAGCTCGTCCCACAAAGGATCTCCGTCGGCCATCCAGGGAAGTTCAGACCTGTCTGCGAACCGGGTGGAGGCGAGCCACCTTTCCAGCCGGCTTTTCACTCCGTCAGGGGCGGGGAACAGTTTTTCCGAAAAGACCCTGTTGAAAAGGTAAAGGCAAAGGTAGTTCCTTCTTCCCTTCATCATCACCGCATCGATGCCTTTCAGCCCTGCACGGATTAAAAGCGGTAAATCTTTCAGGTAGATTTGCTCCTGCAGATTTTTTGTGCCTGTGGAAATCACGCATTTTTTCCGGCTGAGAACAAGGGGAACCAGGTATCCGAAGGTCTTGCCCGTGCCGGTGCCTCCTTCTATCATGGCATGGGAGCCTGTGCGAAGAGCCTCTTCGATCAGGTACGCCATTTCCGCTTGGCTCGTCCTGGGTTCATAGCCTTCGACCGCGCGGGCGAGTAGTCCGCCAGGCCCCAGTATCTCGTCGATTTTTTGTGACATCGGAATAATATAGGCGCATGGGCAGGCGGAGTCAATGCCGTCATTTATCCCCTTATCCATGGGTTTTACCTTGACAGGAAGACAACCATATACGATAGAAGTCCAGGTTGCTCTTATCATCATCTTTTTGACGTATTTTCACCGAACAGTTTGATGGGTGGGACGAGGGTCGATTTGATTCCCATGGAGACGGCGGCGGCGTTTTTTGCGGCATCCCTGGTCCTGACCCGTTCTGCGAAGGCGCAGCGTGTCATCAATCGGCTTGCTGGAACCGTATTCGCCGCACTGGCGGTCAAACTGGTCTTCACTGAACGGTGAATTCTAGGACGGTGTGAACTGTGATGTTTTAAACGTGAGGGAAGGGTTTATGAGGCTTTTCGAATACGAAGCGGCTGATTTTTTCGAGTGGGAAGGCATCCCGGTCCCACAGAGGGGTGTTGCGGAATCGACGGGTGAGGCTCTGCAGAAAGCGGATGAAATCGGGTATCCGGTTATCGTCAAGGCACAGGTGCTGGTCGGTGGTCGGGGTCTTTCCGGAGGGGTCCAGACGGCTTCGTCAGCGGAGGAGTTGAAAAATATCGCAGCCGATCTTCTCCACAGGAAAATTGATGGACTGGCGGTTCGGGAATTGCTGATTGCCGAGAAAGTACCGGTTGAGAAAGAGTTTTATCTAGGGATCACGATCGACGGTTTTTCGGGCGTTCCGGTGGTTGTAGCAGGCACGGAGGGAGGCGTGGAAATAGAAAAGACTGCACGGAGGTCCCCCGAAAAGGTGGCCTCCGCCAAGGTCGATATACGGCACGGATTTCATCCCTACCAGGCTAGGGCACTTTTTCACTCCCTGGGAATTTCCGGGCGTTTGCTTGTTTCATGTGCCGACGCCGCAGTCAAGCTCTACCGGGTGTTCACGCGAATTGAAGCGGTTGTAGCCGAAATCAATCCTCTGGTTGTGCTCTCTGATGGAAGGGTTTCCGCCGTTGACGCGGTGCTGGAGGTTGATCCCTCCGCGGTTTCCCGTGTCCGTGAATATCCACTTCCGGAACCGGCCGGCCGGATCGAAAACCCACTGGAGCGGAAGGGTAAAGAAATCGGGGTTACATATGTCGATCTTGATGGTGATATCGGCCTGATTTCATCCGGCGCAGGGCTGGGAATGGCTACGATGGACATCATAGGCGATCGGATGAGACCTGCTAATTTTCTGGAAACCGGGGGCGGCATCACAGAGGATCTTCTTTATAACTGCATGGAACTCGTCATGATGAAGGAGGGCCTGCGGGGCGTCCTTATCAATGTATACGGAGGCATCAACCCGATTCATGAAGGGGCCAAAGGGATAGCCCGTTATATGCTGGAACGAGGGGTTCATCTGCCGGTGGTGGCCAAGGCGCTGGGAAACCACCAGGAGGAGACCTGGGAGATTCTCCGTGCGGCCGGTGTTCATGTTGTGACGGATTCCGCTTCTGAAGCCGCGGTTGAACTTCTCTGCGAACTCACGGGTGTAGGGAGATGAACCAAGGCTTTTATCAGGAGATGCCATCTGGAATCGACTGGTGGATCGTCTTTTCATCCGGGAGACCATCGAACAGGGAAAGGGTTTTTGATCAATGAGCATTTTACTTGACAGCGGCAATCGTGTGATAGTGCAAGGAATAACCGGGAAAATCGGGCGTGCTCAGACGCGTTGGATGCTGGAATACGGTACGGCGGTGGTGGGTGGTGTGACACCGGGCAAGGGCGGTTCTACGGTGGAGGGGCTGCCCGTGTTTGACAGTGTGGCTGAAGCCGTTGAAAAGACGGGAGCCGATTCCTCGGTGTTTTTTGTGCCGGCCGCTTTTGTGTTGGATGCCTTTTATGAGACAGTGGACGCGGGTATAAAATTCATTGTTGTGGTTCCTGAGCATGTCCCTGTCCACGATGTAATGAAAATGAGGGCCTACTGCCGTGAAAAAGGCGTTTTCGCCCTCGGCCCGACGACTCCCGGTATCCTGGTGCCTGGTTTGGGAAAAATGGGGATTATGCCCTCATCGCTTTTTTCTCCCGGAAGGGTGGGTGTGATTTCACGCAGCGGCACTCTGTCTTATGAATTCGCAGGGATTCTTTCCGAAAAAGGCCTTGGGCAAAGCACTGTAATCGGCATGGGAGCAGATCCTGTAGTTTTGACCAATCTCCCTGACATCTTGAAGCTCTTCCAGGATGATGACGCTACCGATGCGGTTATCATCGTGGGCGAGGTTGGAGGTGAGCAGGAAGAAAAGGCGGCCGAATTCATCTCGAGTTCCATGAGCAAGCCGGTAGCTGCCTATATTGCCGGCCGGTTTTCACCTCCGGGCAAACGTATGGGGCATGCGGGAGCCATAGTGCGCGGATCGGCTGGAACAGTCCAAGGCAAAATCCAGGCTTTGAAGACGGCCGGTGTGACCATCCTTGAAAGCCCGGCACATGTGAAGCAATGGGCAGTGGACAGTGGGTTCGCGCCCGAGTGAACCCGGCCTATTTTTTCTTCCTTTTGACGGTCAGTTTCCACAACAGCGTGACCGCCACGCCCATCAGAAACGTTCCCAGCAGCACAAGACCCCGGGACATGGAGATGCTCCAGAAGAGGAATTTTACCTGAACCACGTGGGCGTTTTGGGCTATGAAAACCAGAAGAAGGGCGATTAAAATCCAGAAAAAAATTTTACGCAGCATTTTTTGCCTCGAATGTTGATGAAGCCGTAAAAAGTACAATTCCCGGCTTATCGGCGTCGGGGTCGGAATCGGTATCGGGATCGAAAAGGCTGCCGA
>CAYXDR010000219.1:0-5735 GCA_964463515.1 uncultured Desulfobacteraceae bacterium
ATTCCCCCCCCCCCTATTGTTATTAAACCATCCTGAGAACTTATGGCATAAAACCGGGTATAGATAAAAAGGCTCATCACGGATTAGCATGAAACACTGAAAAATTGAAAGTTATCAATAAAAAACATCTTTTAATTTTACAAGTTTATCTAAATCACCCTATTGACGTCACACGAATCCACAAAGAGTCGCTAAAAAGAGACATGAAATTATGAAAATTACACGAAGAGAGTTTATTCAGAAGTCTTCCTGGATTTCCGCCACTGCCATGCTTTCCGGCGTGGTCGGTCTCAATACCCTCAGCGGATGTTATTTTGATGATGACTATGACAGCAAAAAATCTCCACCCAACATATTGTTGATCATGGTGGATCAAATGCAGACACCGCCGGAAGGATACGAACCCGACGAAGGCCCGGCAGAGGGGTTGAAGGAGATACTGGGATTTCGTGAGCTTTCTCCGGACAACCCTTATACCCGATTTTTTCCCGGGCTGTTGCGCCTCCGGCAAAACGCCGTTGTCATGAGAAAACATTACACTGCCTCTGCCGCCTGTGTGCCAAGCCGCACCAGTATCATGACCGGCCAGTATCCCAGTGTCACCGGTGTTGACCAGACCGAGGGGATATTCAAAACATCGGGAGATATTCCCTGGCTGGACCCCGACGGTACCCCCACCATCGGAGACTGGTTCCGGGCCGTGGGATATCAAACCCATTACTTCGGGAAATGGCATGTGTCGCATGCTGAAAGCCCGGATTATCTGGAACCCTGGGGATTTGCCGACTGGGAACAGTCAAGTCCTGAACCCCACGGCGGCACCGCCGATAATCTCGGGGTTTTTCGGGATGTTGAGTTTGCCGACAAAGTGGTCGGCTTTCTCGAGGAAAAAGGCTCGGAATCGGACGATACACCATGGTTTGCCGTGGGGTCGCTGGTAAATCCCCATGACTGTGGTGCGTACCCCGTTAACTGGCAGGTTCCCGATGAACTCGGTGGCACTGGTGTTGTTTTCTGGAATGATTATCCTCCGCCGGTGCCCATTCCCGGTCAGGGAGATATGAGCCGTTGGGGCGGGGTCAATGAAACCAATGAGATTGACCTGAATCCTGACGGGTTCCCCCAGGAGAACAGCACCCTGCCAAGAACATACGCAGAATCTCTGGGAGACAAGCCGCAATGCCAGCAAGAATATGCTTTTAAATGGGGACTTGCCATGGAATCATGCCTGAATTCAGGGTTGAAACCCGACTATGAGGCCCCGTTCCCGTTTCAGCTCCAGGGAGAAGATGCCGAGGCCTGGTCCCTTCGCTACAACCAGTTCTATTTTTATTGTCAGTATCTGGCAGATCTGCAGATCCGCCGAATGCTCCAGGCGGTTGATGACAATGGCCTTGCGGACAACACCATTATTGTGTTTCTTTCCGACCATGGTGAAATGACCGGTGCCCATGGTGGTATGGTGCAGAAATGGCACCAGGCCTATGAAGAGGCCATCCGTGTGCCCATGGTGATCTCTTCGCCTTTGCTCAATAAAGACAAATCAAACATGCGGGAAATTCAGCAGCCAACAAGTTCCATAGACTTTGCCCCCACAGTTCTGGCCCTGGCTGGATATGATCAGGCAGAGGTGCTGCCCCAGATGGAAGCCATCCATGGCGCATCCGTGGCAAAGCCCTTTGCCGGTGCGGATCTGTCGTCCCATATCAAGGGAACAAATTCCGGAGAAATCCTCGGGTCCGACGGGACGAGGCGGGAGGGTGTTTTTTTCATGACCAACGATATGATTACCGAACGGGGGGATGATCCTGAAGACCCGAAGCCCCTTCAGTACGCCATGTTTGAAGCCAATGTCCGCAAAAGGATTGATGAAGGCCTCTGCCTGACGGAAGGGCCGGTACGTCAACCCAACAATGTGCGAGCCCTGTGTACCGGTGACTGGAAAATTGTCCGGTATGTGGACCCCGCCGGATTTGAGGCGGACGAATGGGAGCTTTACAGCCTGACAACAGACCCCATTGAAGAAATCAATCTGGTGGATTACCGCACCGGGGAAATTCGGGACGAGGTGAGTGTCCCCGGCATGACCCTGGCTGAACTGAAATATAAAAACAGTGAGCTGAAAACATCGCTTGCCGCTCAGGAAGCAGCATTCATCAGTGAAACCACCGACAATAACAATACCCCTGACGGTAATACGTGGACTGATCCTGTCACAGGAATGGTTTTTATCTGGGTGGAAGGAGGATACTTTCAAATGGGAAGCGATGACCTTGATGCCGATGCCGATGAACTGCCGGTCCATACGGTTTACGTGGATGGTTTCTGGCTCGGTAAATACGAAGTGACCCAGAAGGAATGGGTCTCTATTATGGATGACAATCCTTCAAGTTTCAAAGGGGACAGGCATCCGGTGGAAAATGTGAGCTGGGATGATTGCCAGGCGTTCATCCGAAAGATGAATAATCAGGGCTACGGGGAATTCCGGTTGCCTACGGAAGCAGAGTGGGCGTTCTCCGCACGAGGAGGAATCAACAATCAGGGATATACATACAGCGGATCCAATGAACTGGACAGCGTGGCCTGGTTTTTTAATAACAGCTATGCCCGAACCCACCATGTGGGAGAAAAAACTCCCAATGAACTGGGTTTATTCGATATGTCCGGTAACGTCTGGGAATGGTGTCAGGATTGGTATTCCGATACCTTTTACAGTCAAAGCTGCGAAGATAACCCCCAGGGGCCGGATACCGGTTCTTTTCGTGTTATTCGTGGTGGCTCATGGGTTGATCCATCCGAGGTTGCTCGGGTGGCCAATCGCCTCATGGTTAAACCTGAGGCAAGTTATTCCGACATTGGGTTTCGTCTGGTCAAGATACCTTGAAAGTGTTGAACGATGGTGAACGATGCTGAAGTATGGCAACTGACTATTGCATAGGTTTTGGCGCAGTCTCCTGAATGAGACGTTGTTGGACCGTTGTATCACGTTGCGCTATCGTCTTGACCTTTTATGCAGCAATGATTTCCTTTTGCTGCCGGCTCGGAGGATAGGGCAACGCCGTGAAGCAACCCGAGCGCCGCAGTCAGTGACGAAGGCATGAGGGCAGGTACACCGCGACTGTACCTGTCCCTTCGCCAAAAATCACTGGTGCGAAGAATGAACGTCCAGCGCATCCGTTTGTTTGGATTTTCTTCCTTCGGGATCGAAATCGACGCTGTCGGCCTTCTTGTAAACCCATGCAACGTAGCCTATCGAAAGACGATAGGCATCCGCTTTCTCGTGTCCAAGCCCCATATCTCTTAATTGACTTTGGAATCCACCCACCGTGAAGGCCACCACCTTTCGATGACGAAATGGAGTGCTGCCGCATAAGCGCCGGGTTGAGGCTCGAATTAATCATGAGCATTTTGTTGAGAGCTGCGAGGTTTTTTATGACTGCGTCGGCCATGGTTAGCCCTTGCCGTTTGCGACGGCGCCCCCCTTGCGGGAGCACGGGGGGGAGCGCCACACGAGGTAATTGTTTCCGGGGACAGCCTATTTCCCGGCCATCATGGCCGCGATGTCTTCCTCTACTGTGCCGATGGGTTTTATATCGAATTTTTCCACCAGTACTTTGGCCACATTGGGCGACAGAAAAGCCGGCAGGGTCGGCCCCAGCCTGATTCCTTTGACATTCAGCGATAGCAGTGCCAGCAGTACTGCGACCGCTTTCTGCTCATACCAGGCAATGTCGTAGGACACTGGCAGTTCATTTATATCGTTCAACCCGAAGGCTTCCTTGAGTTTCAGCGCTATCACCGCCAACGAGTAGCAATCGTTGCACTGACCGGCATCCAGCACCCGTGGGATGCCGCCGATGTCTCCCAAGGCCAGTTTGTTATAGCGGTACTTGGCACATCCGGCGGTAAGGATTACCGTGTCTGCGGGCAGTTGCTCCGCCACTTCTGTAAAGTAACTGCGGGCTTTCTGGCGGCCGTCGCAACCGGCCATAACGACAAAGCGCTTGATTGAGCCGGATTTAACCGCGTCGATCACCTTGTCGGCCAGTGCCAGGACCTGGTTGTGGGCGAACCCGCCCACGATCTTGCCGGTTTCAATCTCCTCGGGCGGCCGGCATTTTTTTGCAAGCGCTATAACCGATGAGAAATCTTTTGAGCCACCCTCGGGCCTGTCGGCTATGTGGGAGACAGCGGGATAATTGACCACGCCTGTGGTGAAAAGTCTCTCCTGGTAGGTGTTGTCCTTTTTTATCGGGATCAGGCAGTTGGTGGTCAAAACGACAGGGCCGTTGAAAGATTCGAATTCCTTGTTTTGATGCCACCAGGACCCACCGTAGTTCCCGACGAAGTGATCATACTTCTTGAAAGCAGGATAATAGTTGGCCGGGAGCATCTCGCCGTGCGTGTAGACATCCACCCCGGTTCCTTCGGTTTGTTTGAGCAGTTCTTCCATATCTTTAAGGTCATGGCCGGAAATCAGGATTCCGGGGTTTCCGCCGACACCGATGTTTACTTCTGTGATCTCGGGGTTACCGTAGGCAGATGTATTGGCCTGATCCAGCAGGGCCATCGTGTTGACCGCTGTGCTCCCTGCCTTCATAACCATATCGACCATTTCCTCGACCGAAAGATCCCTGGTGGTAGAGGCCAGAGCCTCCATCAGAAAGCCGTAAATGTCGTCTTTTTCGTGACCGAGGATGCCGGCATGATCCGCGTAAGCCGCGATTCCCTTGCACCCGATGATGAGCAGCTCTCGCAGGGATCGCACGTCCTCGTTTTGTGCGGCAGTGATGCGGACCTCGTCGCTCAGGGCCTTTGCCAGGATCTCATCTCTGCTATCCGAAGCCCAGGTGGCACAGTCGGGAAGTGAACCCGGCATCGAGCCGCCGAGTTTTTCCTTCACCGTCTCACGCACATCGAGGCTCTGCCTTATCCGATCGATTATCACATCATCGTCCCAGGCTACATTGGTGATTGTGGTGAAAAGAGCCTTGCAGATGAAACGGGCTGCATCTTTGTCCACTGTGCCTTGTTGTTTCAACTTCTCCCCGTAAAGTGCAATGCCCTTGCAGACGTAAATCAGCAGGTCCTGGAGGTCTGCGGTTTCCTCGGGCTTACCGCACATGCCTTTGACTGTGCAACCTTGATTCTTTGCCGTTTCCTGACATTGAAAACAAAACATAGCTGATCCTCCTGTTATTATTGATTCTCAGTAAAAACGATAATGGAGATCACTACCGTTGCCTAAGCATTGTCTTCAAACTATCAGAACATCGGCTACACGGAATTGACTTAAGTCAAGGGCACCTCGATAAATTCCCCAATCCTGCAATTCCAGTTTTAGCCCCATGTTTTTGAATTCCATAATCGCCCGGAATTGACTTTGAAACCCATCTACTGAAAGGGGGAACTATCTTTCGATGAAGAAACGGAGGGTTGCGTCATCAGCGGCGGGTTGACGCCCGAATGGAGCATGAGCATTACGTTGAGAGCTTCGATGTGATTCCCCTCCCGGATCAGATGAAAACCAAGTCGCTCCAGAGTGCTTATAACCTTCCGAAGGGGAGCATTTGTTGGAAATTTCGTCATTAAACGGCTACCCGAGCCTCGGCTATGAAAGTGCCTCCTTTACCTTAACGGACAGGTCTTCCATGGAAAAAGGTTTCTGGATGAAAGATACACCCGAATCGAGCACCCCGTGATGGGCGATCACATTGGCGGTGTACCCGGACATG
>CAYXDR010000220.1:0-5729 GCA_964463515.1 uncultured Desulfobacteraceae bacterium
CGTCCAGCAGAAGCAGTTCGGGCTCAAGGGCCAATGCCCTTCCCAGTTCGACCCTCTTTTGGAGCCCGTAAGGAAGCATGTGCACGGTTTTGTGTCGTATGTGCTCTATTTCGAGAAGGTCGATGATCTCCTCTTCAATGAATTTTCGGCTTTCTAGCTCTTCCCGTTTTGTTTTTCCAACATAAAAAGAGCCGCTCATAATTCCGCTCTTGAGGTGCATATGTCTGCCGAGCCTGATGTTGTCAAGCACGGTCATGCCGCCAAAAAGCTCGATTTTCTGAAAAGTTCTGGAAATTCCCAGCTCAGCCCTCTTATGCGGCTTAAGTGCTCCGATATCGCGGCCCTTGAAAAAAATCGAGCCTTTCTGGGGCCTGTAAAGCCCGTTTATACAATTCATCATCACAGTTTTACCGGCGCCGTTGGGACCGATTATAGAGTGGATTTCGCCCTTCCGCACTTCCAGGTCCACCCCTGCCAACGCCGCCACCTTGCCGAAGTACATATGAACGCCTTCGACTTTAAGCAAAGGCTCACGTTCCGTCTGTGCTGCAGCCTGACCCATAGTCCAAGCCTCCATTGTTGAATATCCCGTGCCGAAGCCACGGGGGTGGCTTAACCGAGCCCCCCGGCGTCAACTGCTATAGGCGCCGTGCAAAAACCTGGGCATGAAATATAGCGTAAGAGGTATAAATAACCAATTCATACCACTGGAACTATCCAAATGAAAAGAAACAGCAGGGGATTAATCTTGCACTGTCATAAAAAAGCTCTGCCCGGCGACATTAGAACCATCTTGTGCTTCTCTCGTGCAATCGATCAAGTGGAGACATTTTCTGGATCCGGAATTTCAGTCTTGCCGTATGAGGGGTTCACCGAACATAACTCCTGACGAGGCCGCCTACCGATTATCTATAGCTTTGCCGAACCTTCAATATTGAAATCGGTCAAAGGCGACCGAAGAATTCTATCGGGCGATATATCACAGTGACTGAAAGAGACGGCTGGCTTATATCGCTATTGCTACATCGATACAGCGCGTACACCCTATCTTGACATTGTGCTGTTGTCAACACATTTTACTGCTGCCGAAAAAAACCAGGCCGTATTTGTGGCATCAAGTGGTGATTGCACTGGTGGATGAAATACTCATCGGTCATACCCGCGATAAAATCGCGCACGATTCCGGCATTAGGAGTTTTTTCTCGGTATTTCCAGGACATACCATTCAAAAACCCGGAAAAAACTTCCGAGTCCTGCTTGCCGCTTTCAAGATCCGCAAGATATCGATCGAAGAGGAGGCCGAACATAAGTTCAATTTTATCCGTTTGTTCCTTGACCCTGGGATTTCGATAAATCCGCTCTTCGTTGAAATTCTTGAGCTCCTTGAGCGCCTCTCCAACTTCGCTGCTGAAGCGGAGAAAAGGAGAACCCAGGCTGTGGCTGACGAGATCTTCCACCAGGCTGTATACTATGGTTCCGTTTGAATCTCCAAGCACTCGTCTGGGGCCTTCCGGGATGTCGGACCTGGTGATCAGCCCCAGCCGTATTGCATCTTCGATATCTCGGCCTACATAACTTATTGTGTCGGCCATCCGCACGACACAGCCTTCCATGGTCATGGGGCTCAGATCGATGGCGGGGTTCAGCTGTTTGTCCAACATCTCTGCGTCAAGCGCCTCAAAGTTCTTCGACCAAAGCGGTTCGAGATGGTTGGAATGCATCTCTCCGTCGTGACACAGGATACCGTCGAGTACCTGAAGAGTCAGGTTCCACCCTTTCCCTTTTCTTTCGATATCCTCGAGAAATCGCACGCTTTGAAGATTGTGGAGGAAAGCGCCCATCCCGTGCGCTTCACACAGCTTGGAAAGAAATCTTTCACCGTCGTGGCCGAACGGCGTGTGGCCAATGTCATGCCCCAGGGATATGGCCTCGATTAAATCCTCGTTGAGACCCAGTAGTCTTCCCACCGTGCGGCCGATTTTGGACACCAGCTGTACATGCAGGACCCGGTGCGTTATATGGTCGTTTTTGATCAGATAAAAAACCTGGGTCTTGTCTATGTATCGGGAATAAGCCAAAGAATGGAGAATCCGATCCCCGTCTATGGAAAAACGCTGGCGGTGCCCCATGTCCTCCCTGGGGTCGGGCCTGCGCCGGATGCCGCGCCTGCTAGGGCAGGCCCAGCTGGAAAAAACAGAGGCCTCACGCATGTCAAGTTCGCGACGTCTGGAAAGCAGAATGTCCGGATTTTTTTCCACCTCGTTCTCTTCCAATCCAACCTTGATAATTATATAATTTTCTCTTGCAAAAAAACCATACTGAAGATATAAATTGATGTTTATCATTCAAAAGCTGGCAGGCCGTTTTCAATTTTTTTGACACCGGCGCCGGTACATAAAGTGTGTTGCAGGTAATAATATACCAACCCCTTGAGGTTATCTCAAGGGCCAATAATCACGCCCGGGCAAGCCTCGGTTGCCCTGTTGCTTTCAGGCGCCATTTATTTCCCGGGTGGAAGTAAAAACCGTGGCGCGGGTGCTGAAGCCCCGCAGAAGGAGAAAAAATTATGGCAGTAATCAACATGAAGGAATTGCTGGAATCCGGCGTTCATTTCGGTCACCAGACCAGAAGATGGAACCCGAAAATGAAGCCCTACATCTTCGGGGCCCGTAACGGCATCCACATCATAGACCTGCAGAAGACAGTCAGGCTGTTCAAAATCTCCTATGATTTTCTTGTCCGTACGGTCGCCGACGGTTACTCGGTCCTATTCGTAGGAACGAAAAAGCAGGCACACGACTCCATAATCGAAGAAAGCGAACGATGCGGCATGTTTTATGTTGTCAACCGATGGCTCGGAGGCATGCTGACAAACTTCCAGACCATTCAGCGGAGTGTCGCGAGGCTCAAAGAACTCGAAACCATGAAGCAAGACGGCTCCATAAATCGATACACGAAAAAAGAAATACTCAAGATGGAAAAGGAACTCCTCAGGCTTGAAAAAAATCTGGGCGGTATAAAAAACATGGACGAACTTCCCGGCGCTGTCTTCGTTGTAGACCCCAAGAGGGAAAGAATAGCAGTCAAGGAGGCGAAAAAACTCGGAATACCCGTCATTGCCATTGCAGACTCAAACTGCGACCCGGATGAAATCGACTTCATCATTCCCGGAAACGACGATGCGATCCGTGCCATTCGCCTAATCTGCTCCAGGATAGCCGATGCCGTAATTGAAGGCCACGGCATAGCCGAAGAGAGGCTCAGCGCCGAAGCCAAGATGCAGGAAGAAGAGCAGGAAGAAGAACGGAAAACCGGGAGCGCCGAAGAAGGAGGGCCTGAAGTAATTGTTCTTCCCAAGGACGACACGCAGGAACCAGCCACAGAGGAAACAGGAGAAGCACCGGCTGCTTGAAACATGAATAAAGGAGAGGAAAATTGGACATCACCACAGAAATGATAAAAGACCTCAGGGAAAAAACCGGCGTCGGGATTATGGACTGTAAAGTCGCCTTGAAGGAATGCGACGGAGATATCAAGGCCGCTGTCGATTACCTCAGAAAAAAGGGCATAGCCACCGCCAAAAAAAGGAGCTCCAAGACCACTTCCAACGGTCAGGTGCAATCCTATATTCACGGCGGCGGTAAAATCGGAGTGCTCGTCGAAGTCAACTGCGAAACTGATTTCACGGGAAGAACGGACGACTTCACCGAATTCGCCAGGAACTTGGCCATGCAGATAGCAGCTGCAAACCCCGTTTCCGTGGACCAGGAAACGATTCCCCCGGAAATACTGGAACGTGAGAAGGGAATCTACGCCACTCAGGCCAGGGAAACCGGCAAGCCCGAAAAAGTGATAGAGAAAATCGTCGAGGGCAAGCTGAAGAAGTTTTACTCCGAAGCCTGCCTTCTCGATCAGCCTTTCGTAAAAAACCCGGACATAACGATTCAGGACTACCTTAACGAGATGATCGCCAAAACAGGCGAAAAGATAGTGATTAGAAGATTCGCGCGTTATCAGCTCGGAGATGAGAATGAATAACGGCCGCCCTCGATTTAAGCGCGTTGTGCTTAAATTGAGCGGAGAAGCCCTCATGGGGGAACTCCCGTTCGGGATCTCCCCCGCGGTGCTGGGCAGTGTCGCCGCGGCGCTTAAAGCCGTCCATGAAGGCGGGGTTCAAATCATCGTTGTCGTAGGCGGCGGGAATATATTCAGGGGTCTTCGCTGCCGGGAATACGGGGTAGGACGGGTTGCAGGCGACCACATGGGGATGCTGGCAACTGTCATAAACTCCATTGCGCTCGGTCAGGCCCTGCAGCACGCCGGCGCAGGCGCTGCCGTAATGAGCGCCTTCGACATCAAAGAAGTGGCTGTGCCCTATAGCGCAGAAGGTGCGGAGCGCAACCTTGGCCGAAACAAAATCGTCATTGTCGGTGCGGGGACAGGGAACCCTTTTTTCACCACCGATACCGCAGCTGTTCTCAGGGCGGCCGAACTGGGTGCAGATGTAGTGTTAAAGGCAACCAAAGTGGACGGTGTATACGATTCAGACCCTTTGGAAAACCCAGACGCCCGACGTTTTGATATAATTACCTACAGGGAGGTTGTTGACCGGGGTCTTAAAGTAATGGACCTGACTGCGGTAAGCCTTGCAATGGACCGCAGAATCCCTATGATAGTCTTTAATCTCGAGACAAAGGGAAATATAGAAAGAATCATCGCAGGTGAACCGGTGGGTAGCCTAATTTCAGGAGAACAACGATGAAAGACGAGGTTATTTCGGAAGCAAAGCAGAAGATGTCCCAGTCAATTGAAGCCTTGAAACGGGATTTCAACAGGGTGCGTACCGGCAGAGCATCTGCAGCCTTGCTGGACGGAATAAAGGTGGAATGCTACGGCACACAGATGCCCATAGACCAGGTAGCATCAATATCCGTCCCCGAAAGCAGGCTCATCACTATTCAGCCGTGGGACCAATCCATAATCGGAGACATCGAAAAAAGCATCCTGAAATCCGAACTGGGCCTAACACCGATGAACGACGGCAAAATAATCAGAATCTCAATACCGCCTCTCAGCGAGGAACGCCGTAAGGAGCTGGCTAAAGTGGCGCGTAAAATGGCCGAGGACGCAAAAATTTCGGTCCGTAATCATCGCCGTGATGCGAACGACACGCTCAAAGACCTCAAGAAAGAAAAGGAAATTTCCGAGGACGAACTCCACAAGGCACTGGAACAGGTTCAAAATACAACCGATGGGTTCATCGAACAAATCGATAGCGTCACGGCGGAAAAAGAAAAGGAAATCATCGAGTTTTGATCCCGGTTTTCGGGATTTCCGCCGCCGGCTGCCACATGCCGACCGCCTATTGAAGACTGCCGCCTGCTCGTATAAATCGCACAGGTTCTTCCAGTATGCCTTATGCCTATGAATCCTGAACCCGAAAAAAAACAGCCCCTTCACGTAGCGGTCATAATGGACGGAAACGGCCGCTGGGCGCAGCAGCGCGGCATGAGCCGCATCAAGGGGCACCGCAAAGGAGCGGAGGCGGTGCGTGAGGTCGTACGTGCCTCCCGCGAGGCCGGAATTAAATGGCTTACCCTTTACGCATTTTCCGAGGAAAACTGGAAGCGCCCTTCGAAAGAAATCCAGGCTCTTATGGGTCTCTTGGGCACTTATTTGAAAAGCGAACTGAACGAACTCCAGGATAACGGAATACGCCTGAGATGCAT
>CAYXDR010000221.1:0-5693 GCA_964463515.1 uncultured Desulfobacteraceae bacterium
GAATGTATCTGTATCCATGGACCTTTCCAAACCTGAATTTCAGGTCAGAGTGGATCGAGTGAAGGCTGCCGCGCTGGGAGTTTCGGTTGCGGATGTGGCTGCAACCTTGCGGTCGCTTATCAGCGGTGCATTGGTGACAAGGTATCGCGACGCTGGAGAATATTACGATATACGCCTGTTGATACCCGAGGAACGTCTGGCCGCCAGGGAGGATGTCGAAAATTTGGCGATTACTGATGCCGAGGGGCATACCGTTCGGCTGCGGGACATTGCCGCCGTCGTTAGAGCTTCCGGTCCGGTCGAGATAATAAGAAAAAATCAAGTTAAACAGATCACAGTTGAAGCCGATTTTATGCGAGGGGATCTTGCGGGTGCGGTCAGGGAACTGCGCGCAGCTCTGGCCGGAATTGAACGGCCCGGCGGGTACGGGTTTGTTTTCGGCGGTAGAGCCGAGATGATGACTGACATGAAGGATACGGTGCTGGCGGTGCTTGCTTTCGCGCTTTTCTTTTCTTTCATCGTATTAACCGTCCAGTTCAACAGCGTTAATCTGCCCGCGTTGATTCTGGGCTGTGTGCCGGTCTGTCTGTCAGGTGTGATATTCGGGATGTATCTGACCGGTATTTCACTGGGAGCTACTGTTATCATCGGTGTGCTGGTTGTGGTCGCCGTTACGGTTAACGATGGGGTGTTACTTCTGACGTATGCAAACGATATCAAGGCGCAGCAATCATTGACCCCGCACCAGGCCGTAGTTAGTGCAGCGAAAATCCGCCTGCGGCCACGCGTCATGACAACTGTGACAACGATGATAGGATTTCTGCCTCTGGCGCTCAATTTAGAGGAAGGCGGGGATATGCTTCAACCGATGGCGGTTAGCGCCATTGGCGGACTTGGAATGGAAATGCTGGTGGCGCTGTTTTTGATGCCTTGTCTTTACGTGACATTTATGAAAAAAACGAGGGTTAAAAGTTCTGAAACCTGAAGTCAGCCTTTAAGGAGAGGAAGGAAACCGCTGCGGCGCAGGGGCGGTGTGCCTCTGCGCCGCAATGGTGAAATAGCAAAAGCCAAAACAACCGTGTCTCTTCTCTCGGTATATCAGAAAATCATTTCGACCCCGATACCGACGTCGATAAGGCGGGCATGGTAGCTCCAAGGAACATAACGAAGTTCGGTGGAAGCAGTTAACCGAAGTAAGCCCGGATAAATTTCAAAAATCTTTCGTTTTCTTCATCCACCCCCGGTGTCACCCGGAAAAATCCGTCTTTGCCGTTGATCGGCGAAATTCGCTTCAGGTAAACTTTTTCCATTTCTTTTGCAGCAGCGAGTATTTCGGCATTTGTTTTTCCGCTGGAGCTGGCGTCCACCAGCATGTAGTTGCCCGGTGCCGGGTAAGGTTTGAGGCCCAGTTTCGTTATCTCTTCTGCAAAAATTTTCATCCACTTGTTGTTATGCTCAACCTTGTAGGCAAGTTCTTCAGGGTTGTCCAGCATGGCTTCGGCTGCGGCCATGGACATCAAGCTCACATTCCAGGGCAGCAGCATCTTGTTGAAGGCTGCAATCATTTCCGGGGTTCCCAGTACGTACCCGAACCGGATTCCGCAGAACCCGTGAGCTTTCGAAAAGGTGGACTGTAGAAAAACGTGAGGATATTGTTTCATGAGATAGGCTTTTGAGCCCACTTCCGGGTGATAGAAGAAATAGGCTTCATCAATGCACAGGGGTATTCCCAGTTCGCAGAAACGGATCAGATCTTTGTCATCGATGTAAACGCCGGTGGGATTGTTAGGGTTGATGATTAGGATGAGTTTTGTTTTTTCGTTCACGGCGTCGAGCATCGCCTCGACGTCGTACTGAAGGTCCTCGGAGCGAACCGGGATTGATACTACTTTTGCCCCGGTGATTTCAGCGCGTGCGGGGTACAGCCCGAAGGTGGGGTTCGACATGATGATTTCGTCCCCCGGCTGGAGAAAAATTCTCATCATGCTGTCTATGATTTCGGAGGTGCCGTTACAAAGCCGGACGTTTTCGGGGCCGAGCCCGTATAATTTTCCAACTTTTGTTCTGACCCGCTTCATGCTGTCAGGGTAGCGGTTGCCGTATTTCATTACGTCAACAACCGCATCGATCACCTTCTGTGAAGGCGGTAGAGGGTTTTCGTTGAGCATCAGGCGCGCGTATTCAGGCCGCTGCCAGGCTTCATCGAGGATGCTGGTGTTATATTCTCTGGCGGTGGACATCCATGGTACAAACCATTCCTTCAAATCCTTATTTGCCATTTTGTGTCTCCTTTCAAAAAACGGTTCGACAGATTGCCGGATTTCGTTCCTTCCACTACCGTGAAAGGCCCTGTCAGAGGCCGGGTGCGGGCTTGCAGGCCATTGCGAAGGCTTCGGCCACGGCGGGACAGGTTAGCCTGCCTTCGATCATGCTGATTCCATGGGCGATTTCGCGATTGTCTTCTGCTGCTTTACGGTATCCCTTGTCAGCTATTTGCAGAGCATAGGGAAGCGTTGCATTGGTCAGAGCCATGGTGGAAGTCATTGAAACAGCACCGGGCATATTGGCCACACAATAATGGATGATGCCCTCGACTTCAAAAATCGGATCATCGTGGGTGGTGGGCCTGGCGGTTTCAATGCATCCTCCTTGATCGATTGCCACGTCAACAATTACGGATCCTTTCTTCATGAGGCCCAGCATATCCCGGGTTACAAGCCTCGGTGCCATGGCGCCGGGAATCAGCACCGCGCCTACTACAAGGTCAGCTTCCGAAATCAGTTTGCGTATGGTTGCAGGATTGGACATCAGTACGAAACAGTTTTTAGGCATCACATCAGATAGATACCTCAGACGCTCGAGATTGGAATCCAGCAGGTAGACTCTGGCCCCCATTCCACAGGCCATCTTGGCGGCGTTCGTACCCACGATGCCCCCTCCGATGATCACGACCGTTCCCGAGTCCACGCCTGGAACTCCGCTCAGAAGCACGCCTTTTCCTCCGTAAGTCTTTTCCAGGTATTTAGCCCCTTCCTGGATGGCCATCCGCCCCGCCACCTCGCTCATAGGCGTCAACAAGGGAAGGGATCCATTGGGTTTTCTGACAGTCTCGTAGGCTATTGCAATGCATTTGCTGTTTAGGACAGCCTGGGTCAATTCCTTCGATGCCGCAAAATGAAAATAAGTAAAAACGATCTGGCCTTCGCGCATGAGGTCATATTCCACCGGCAGGGGTTCCTTGACTTTCATCACCATTTGGCATGAATCATAAACTTCTTTGGCTGCCGCGGATATGTCGGCTCCTGCTTTGATATAATCATCGTCGGAAAATCCGGACCCTTCCCCCGCCTTTGTTTCCACCAGGACTTTGTGCCCGTGCCCGGCCATTTGCTCTACGCCGGCCGGCGTCATGGCCACCCGGTTCTCTTTTTGCTTGATCTCTTTTAATACCCCCACTTTCATGAGAATGCCTCCTTCTTCTTTAACCCAGCGGTTAGGGGATAAATGCTATGCCTGTTCGAGACATCTCCCGGCAAAGGCAACGGTTTCCTCTGTGGCTTTCGAAAACTGTTCCGCCGTTCTTTGGAGCGCCGGATGGGTGTTATACTCCTGTCTGGTGTAGCCGTCCTCAGCATAAGCCCTTTCAAAGTAGGGAACACGCATGAGTTTATCCATTACGTCCTTGGGTGCGTCCTTGTGGATTCGGTCAGACTCGAAAATGATATCCGGACCGTCTTCCAAATTCAGCACCTGGTCGATGAAGGAGGGCGGGCAGGTTACGACAATGGATGCTCCGGTTTTTTCCTCCAGGTGCCAGATACGGTCCTTTCCGTTTACCTTGGGCCCGATCCGCAGGGAGCATGAAAGCATCTTGCTCGGCATCTTGTTGTCTTCGAGGAATCTATAGGCTTTTTTGAAAATAGCCAGTTCCGCCACCCTAACATCGCCGTCGGTCAACTCTACTCCTTTTTCTTTCGCAAAGTCCCTCAAACCGCCCAGGTCGCCGTACCTGGATTCCATGTGGGTAATCACGGAACGCCATTTGCTTAAATCCACGTTGTTGGCTTTGGCTTTTTCCAGGCCTTTTTTGACGGTGCGGGCACAGTCCACCAGTTGAGGCAGAATGAAGGTTAAGGTGTTGTTCGTGGAAATACCGCGGCTGGTAAGCTCTTCGATCACTTCGTAGCCTTCCTTGGAGCCCGGCACCTTGATCATTACATTGGGATTTAGGGCGGAAAGCTCGAGGGCCTGTTTCAGCATGGCGTCTTTGTCGTAGACGCTTCTCGGATCCACCTGTCCGGAGAGAAAACCTTCTTTATAACCGGATTTTTCAAAAAGTGGGAGATACATGTCAGATCCCCGCTTGACCACCCTTTTATATAATTCCCAGAAAAGGGTTTCTGTGTCTATGCCCTTGTTTTCGGCGATGATCTGATTCGTCACTTTTTCCCAGTACGGGGGATCATCCTGGATCGCCTGCAGGGACAATGGCGGATTTGTGGTCACGCCCCGGAAAAGCTGCTTTTCAGGTGCAGATTCGTTGTACATCCGTTCAAACTGACGTTCCAGAACCGAACGATTTTCCGGAAGAGCCTTGTCGAGCATTTTCCGGCACCAGTTCTGAAAGATCACCGGCGAAGAATCCCACCAAATCTCCATTCCGGGGCTGATCTCCACTAATTTTTCAAACAGATTTTTTTCTTCCATCGATTTCCTCCTTACATCAGCGTTTAATTGATACGGCTGTGTTCATACCATGTGATTCTTTCGTTAACGTTCGATTAGTATTGATGGCCCTGCAAAAAGTCCCCAAGCCGTCATTCCGGCGTAGGCCGGAATCCATAAGTCGTTGGAATCACTGGACCCCGGCCTGCGCCGGGGTGACGATAAAGGGGATATTTTGACTTTTTACGACCTCATCATTACTTGGTTAGATGGTATTGGCCTAACTCCACTTCAAAAACGTATTTATCTCCTCTGAAATAACTGTACAAAACTTCCACAGGCATGTTCCTGTCATTGTATGTCATGCTCTCTGAATATATTGCAGCACTATTGGGTTTTAGTCCGAGATGGAATGCAATATCCTTGTTTAGATTTATCGCTCGGATCGTTTGTTCGCTTCGGGCCAGTACGATGCCGAATTCCCGGGTAAAGAGTTCGTACATGGAACCGGAAAGATCCATTTCAAGAATGCCTTCAAAAAGATCGAAAGGCATGTAGGTTTCCTCGTAGATCAACGGAAGGTCGCCCCCGGAGCGCACCCGCCGGACTTTGATTACGAGGCTGTCAGCACCCAGCGCTAAATTTCGTGCTATGCAATCGGTGGGGGTTTCCACGTCTTTTTCGATAACGCGGGTTTTCTCACGAACGCCGGCTTGTTGGAGCTCCGTGCTGAAACTGGAAATCCGGTTCAATTTGTGGCGGACCGGCACGGACTCCAAGGAAGCGACAAATGTGCCCACTCCTTTGACTTTCTGGAGCAATCCCTCCGCGGTCAATTCCCCTATTGCCTGCCGAAGAGTGTTGCGATTGACCTTGCACATCCGTGCCAGCTCGATTTCAGGTGGAAGCTTTTCTCCGATTTTATATCGTTTCAACTGAATCGCTTCCTTCAGCCATGCGCTGATCTGAAGGTACTTCGGGATTGGATTTTTGGGATCGACGATAATCACTGTTCAGCCTTTATTTCC
>CAYXDR010000222.1:0-5690 GCA_964463515.1 uncultured Desulfobacteraceae bacterium
CCAGGAGCAGATGCAAATAGAAACATCCTGCAAGCCAGCACCTGGCACCGCTGATTTTCAATAGTCGACTCTTTATTCTTATAATTATTAATTTTTGAAATAGCAAAAAAGAGATTAATATCCGATTTTAGATATCTTTGTCAACCTTGAGGCGAATTCTCGATCCACCTCTGTTGGTAAACTCGTAAGAAGCTGGCTTGGGATAATCGAAATCGGGATCGGGATCGAAGAGAGAGTTGATCAGCTTCCGATACCGATGCCGGTAGCGACCCCGAAGGACATCGTTATTTTGATTTTTTACGATGCCATCAAGTTTAGTTTCAATGCCCTTGCCTGCGGTATATATAGGTGACAGAGGGAACAGTCCCTCGATCCTAGGCATCAGTCGGTGGAAGGGGAAAAATATTGAGCATCCTGCACTGCTTGAGCCTGCGCCGTATCTTGAACCCCATTTTCATGTGAAGATTGAATGACTCCTCCCAGTCCCCGAAAATACCAGAAATGAGAGTCGTTTTACCATCATCTCTCATGGAAAGCATCAAGCGTTCGAGCAAATGGGATGCGATGTTTTTGCGCTTAAATTCGAATCGAACATAAATGTATTCGAGATAGCCCCGGTCCGGAGATAGTTCGAGAGTATACCAGGGAGCCAGCTTGAAATCGTCAAACGTCCCCCAAGCAAAGCCCGCGATTTGACCCTCGACATCAAAAATCAAACACCGGTCTCCTTTGTAGAGGGCTTCTTCCATAAATCGGGTCTCCTTCACAAAACCTTCGAGCGCATTGATTGTCATCAGGTCCCGGGTCTCGGCCCATCGCAACGACCCTTTTACACGAGGTTCACAGCTTTCAATGGGTTCACGTAAATCCCTGCTCAACTCAATCCACTCTTCACACTTAGAGAAACGTTCCGCCAGTTCACGCATTGTCTGTACGAAAAGAGCCATTTCTCACCCCCTGATAAAATTCCAGCAATTTAGAAGTGCCCACCTGAGCCTTTCCCCGACAGTGGCAGGAGGCGGCATCGACCTCATGAGAACCGGCCAGTGGCGCCCTTGGATTTTAATCACCGGCCTCAAGATGTCATTGACTCTCGCGGTATTGGCTGACTGAAGCAATTGCCGCGTGTCTGTGCGGCGCAAACCCGTCAGTTCCCTGAGAACCTCTCTTACGGAATTTTCCAGTGCCGAGGGATTGTATCCTCCTTCAAGAACCATCACGAGCTTCCCGCCGCAGCTTTCCGCAGAGATACGGAGCATCATCCTCGTAAGCCCTGCAAAGCCTTCTTCCGTAACATTCATGGCTTTCATGGGATCGTCGCGGTGGATGTCAAAACCCGCGGAAACAAGAAGAATCGAAGGATTGAAAGCCGATGCCACCGGCGCCAGCAATTTTTCGTAAATTGCAAGATACTCGCCATCACCCAGTCCTCTGGGAAGGGGCACGTTCATACTGTAGCCCACACCTGCGCCTGTGCCCTTTTCAGAAGACCTGCCGGAGCCGGGAAAAATCCATTTAAGATGGGTGGAAAAGAAAAAAACCTTGGAATCGTTTTCAAAACAGTGCTGGGTGCCGTTTCCATGGTGAAGGTCCCAGTCCACGATAAGAACCCTTTCCATCGATTTGGTTTTCCTGGCATATTTTGCGGCCACCGCGATATTATTGTAAAGGCAGAAACCTTTCGAGGCATTTCGCTCCGCGTGATGTCCCGGCGGACGCACCAGGGCAAAAGCATTGTTGACCAAGCCGTCACATACCGCATCCACTGCCCTGCAAACGCCTCCCGCTGCGATCATTGCTGTGCGGTAGGAATCCGAGGAAGCGCACGTGTCTACATCCAACATGACAGGCCGACCGCCTTCAGTGGATTTGATTTTATCCAGATAGCGGGCGGAATGAACTCTTAGAACTTCTGAGACCGTGGCGGGTGTCGAGGGAATCAAAATTAAATGGTCTCTGAGAGACGGCTCCAATGCGACAGGGAAAAGCCCCTGCAGCCTGGCGGGGCATTCGGGGCACCCGAGCCCCGTCTTGTGATCCATGAAGCAAGGATCAAGAATTATTCCGGTCTTTCTCATCGCCATCATTAATCGGTACCCGGACGAGCATTATATAGATTTTTTCTCGATTTATCTAAGCTTATATCTTGCAGAACACTTAAAGGTTTGATAATTCAATGAAAATTCTTAGCAGCCGTTAGCTGGGCGGAAAAAAGAACTATTTTAAAAACCGCCGATACCGATTCCGATACCGACCCCGACGCCGATTGGGAGACGTCAGTAAAGAAGAGGCGGAGGCACCGTCCCCGCCGGACCCATGAAAAAACCCATAAAAAAGGGGCGCCAGCGCCCCTTTTTCATTTGAATCTCCGCCTGATTTTTAATGTCAAATAAAAAACATGAAAATTTTCTCTATTTCTTTTTTAAATCTTTAAGAAGCTCTTCAAGAAAGCATTGCCTGTCCTGAAACATTTTAATCACCTGATCCCTGGTCATGGTCCTCACCGGGCTTCCGCTTTCCTTCATTTTACCTACGATCTTTTTGGAATTGAACATTTTCGGAAAAATTTCCGCAGCCTTGTCAATAATTTCCTGGGGAACTCCCTTGGGAAATGCAACGCCGCGGAAATTTACACTGGAGTCATCGACATCATAGCCCATCTCTTTGAAGGTTTTCACCTCCGGTAGAAAATCGTGACGCTCCAGATCTGCTATCGCCAGAATATTTATCCTATCCTGGCTCCTAAAAGCATCGGACAGGTTGTTGAAACCAGCTACAACCTTGCCTCCGATCACTGACTGCATTGCGGGAACGCCCCCTGCTTCCGGAATGTAGGTCATCTTTACCCCACAGGCCTTGGCCATTTGCAGAAATGCAATATGGTGCCCCACATACATTCCAGCACCGTTCACTGTAATTTTCCCGGGATTCTCCTTCCCGAATTTCACAAGTTCATCGAATGTTTTGTAGGGGCTGTTTTTCGGTACGATCAGCACGGCAGGATCAGCGCCCCAGTTGGCAACCGCTTCAAATGTGTCGATGTTGTATTTGGTATCGTAGACAATGGATTGAGAGATGAAATGAGGCACGTTGTAGGCGGTCATTGTGTAACCGTCTTTTGTCCCCCGTTCAACAACCCAATTCCAGCCCACCTGCCCTCCGGCTCCAGCCTTGTTGATGATGACGATCGGCTGTCCGAGGAAATCCTCGTTCCCTGCAAGCATCGTCGCGATGCGGGCCTGGAAATCCGTCGCGCCACCCGGTGGATAGGACACCACCATACTGATGGGCCTGTCCGGCCATTCGGCCTGAGCCGGCACGATGAAACCAAAAAAGATCATTCCCAAAGCCGCCAAGAATATAAGAGTTTTTTTCCAGCTCATTTTCATCCTCCTTGCATTACTAAGTTGACTGTTAACAGTGCAGCCACCCACATTAGACAGCCTCCACCGATGCTCCTGCTACATTAGCAAGCCTCTGGGAGTTTGCACCAATAAAACTTTATTAAATAAGACATATATAACAGCGATAAAAATAACGGCAGCTGTAATCTTTATGGCTGCCACCTTAAAGGTAATTTTTTTTGAATCAAGAAGAAAAATCACGACCAGAAAATAAAGAAGTGCAGAGGCATAGAAACCCAGGCTCTGCATTATGTAGAGATATACAATGATAAGGCAGAAAATCAGAGACACTGTTTTCCAGGGAAACTTCGCATTTCTGGAAGCAGCGAGCTTATCGTCAGCCACAGAGCTTTGACTGATTCTCCTTCCCTCGCTTCGATATCTCAGCAACAGGCTCTGAACCAGCAGAAGCACGCCAAGTGCGCCGATCGCCAGGATGATGACCCGGATAAAAATAACCGCATTCGGGTCCATCTTGGAAATACAGAGATATAAAACAGCTGATCCTGCCAAAACAAACAAGGCAACTAATGTATTTTTGTTTATCACAACAAAGTCTCCTGCATTTTTACAAATAAATTATGGTTAATTTTAATCCATAAAGAAAATCAAATGACAAATCCATTTGTGCAGGGCCTAATGCCGACCAGGCGTGGTTTTGAAGGGCTGCGAAACTTCACCGCGCTCGTGAGTGGAAGCACAATTTTTTCCTTCCACCGTCACGACGGTCTAGAACCAGCAAACCTGGCCGATTGGGCTCCTTCCTGCAAAACGGAAAAGCCTTCTTTGTTATGAAACGATTTATAGAAAAACGTGTTACGATGTGGTCTGTTAACTTTTTTTCTGTCTTCTTCGCATTTTGACTTCACTGTAAATGCTGTAGCCGATCGAACCCGCACAAAGCAGAATGATGATAATGTTTGCCACCCCGGTGAAAAAATAGTTCCAAACTCCGACACTGGCATCAGCGATCATTTTGCCTTTCAAAAAATTGTCCTCGGCGATCGGCCCCAGCACAACACCGAGAACAACCGGTGCAGATGAAAAGCCGAACTTGCTTCCTATGTACATCAAGGTCCCCAGGCTGAACATCACGATCACGTCATCAAAACTGTTCTGAACGCTGTAGGTGCCATAGACTGCCAGAACCGTCACCGCAGCAACCATATAAAGGTTTGACACGCTCATAACCATGTATGAATACCGGGAAAGCAGGATGCCGAAAACGCACATGGCCACCTGTGCCAGTACCAGGCTCCCGATGAAGGTATAGGTGACATCAGGGTGTTTGACAAAAAGATCCGGCCCCGGAAAAAGGCCGTGTATCAACAATCCTCCGAGAAGCACCGCGGCCGTGGGACTTCCCGGAACACCAAGAGTCAGCAGCGGGATCAGTGAAGGCCCCACCATTGCGTTGTTCGCGCTTTCCGAGGCGGCAACCCCATCAGGCCGGCCTTTGCCGAACTCCTCCGGATTATGGTCGAATTTTCTCACCTGGTCATATGCTATTAAGCCGGACACCTGCCCTCCGGCGCCCGGGATGGCCCCGATTATGCTTCCCACCACAGAACCGATCCCCAGTGCCTTGACCATTTTCAGGTTTTCCACCAAGGTCTTTAAAAAAATGCCCCTCTCAGGCTTATATTCCGGCCGCGAATAGGTTACCCCCAATTTTTCCCCCATCGAGAAAACCTGGGGAATCGCGAAAAGACCTATGAGTGCCGGCACGATCGCTACACCTCCCGTAAGTACGTCATGGTACACGAATCGGGGTGTCCCCAGGATGGGGCTATAGCCGATGGTGCTGATCAGTACTCCGAACATGCCGCCGATCAAACCCTTGGCGATGGATCCCGATGAAAGCCCGGCCATTATCGTGATTCCGAAGATAGAGATCCAGAACATCTCAGGTGCGCCGAACTGTATTGCGATGCGGGCAAGCGGGGGAGTGAACAGGATCATTATCACCATGCCGAAGAGTCCGCCGACCAAAGAACTTATGAAACAAATATAGAGTGCGGACTGAGCCTTTCCCTGCTCCGCCATAGGATAGCCGTCGAGCAGAGTGGCGATATTGGCGGGAGCCCCGGGGATCTTGATAAGTATCGCAGAAATGGCCCCTCCTGCTACGGTAGCCGTGTACACCGCGCCCAGCAGAATAAGTCCTGTAGCAGCCTCCATGTGAAAGGTGAACGGAACCAGGAGGGCCACGGCCATTGTCGGGCTCAAGCCCGGGGTTGCACCCAGCAGCAGCCCGCCTATTACGCCCAGCAGCAGAGTAATGAT
>CAYXDR010000223.1:0-5688 GCA_964463515.1 uncultured Desulfobacteraceae bacterium
TCGCTCCTCGGCGCCTTGCATCTGACACCTTCCTGGTGACCAGGAGGGGGCATGGTCCCATACAGCCGTGCCCTGCAATTTACCTCTCCGCGGCGGCCTCTTTGTCGTTCTCTGCGGTTCTCTGCGTTCTCTGCGGCTCTAGTGAGCGCAGCGAACGGGCGAGAGATATTCTTGTTGGAAAGCACCGCCCTTCGGTCGGATCGTAGGCGGGGGCTTTTTTCTGTCACTTGATTTGGGGAAGTTATTCGGACTGCGGGAGCCCGCACCGCATGGTGCAGGCTCCTTCAGGCATCTTCAAGGAACTCAGCCGGCTGTTGGGGCCTGAGGCTGGGTGGGTTTGTCGCTGATACTCATCACCTGCACTTCAAAGTTCAAAGTTTTTCCTGCAAGAGGATGATTCATATCGATTTTGATTTCATCTTCATCTGCCGCCGAAACCCATACCGGAACCTGTTCTCCGGATGATGTTTTCAGTGCCAGCGTGTCGCCTACCTTTGGATCCATCCCTTCTGGAAGGTCGGAGCGTTGAAACGACCGCTGCAGATTCTCATCGTGCTGGCCGTAGGCATCTTCGGGTTCAAGGCTGAAATTCTTGGTTTCGTTTTCTTCCATGCCCCGCAAAGCCTGGTCGAAGCCTGGAATAACGGTGCCGGAGCCGATCTCTACCTCCAGAGGCTGCTTGCCTTGGCTTGTGTCAAACACCTCGCCTCCGGAAAGTTTGCCCGTATAATGCACCGTGACGAAATCCCCTTCCTGTACCTTTTTCATAATTCCTCCCTGGCTTTATTGATTTAATATACCCATACCCTAAGATCACAAATTATTCTTTCAACCGAAAATATGAAAAAAGATGTCATTATCCGCCTGTCCCCATTAATCACAAACCGTTACTCGCGGTTTTCCAGCGCCTTTATTCCCATCTGCAAGGGCTTTAGCACCGCAAACACGCTCAGAACCGCGCACGCGGCAAAGCACCCTGCAATACCGGCCCAAAGCGCGCCCGAAATCCCATGCCCGTAAATCCCGGCCTTGAAAAGCAGGTAAACCGGCCCGGCTTCCAAAACTATCACGGCCGCGGTGAAAAGGGCGCTTACCATCATGAAAGTCAAGCCGCCGAAGCCCGTGGCGACCTGGGCGATGTTTTGATGCTTGAAATCAGGGTACACAGCTCCGAGTCCGACCGCAAGCGCCACTATTGCCGTGGACAAAAACGCGATGGTTATGGTCGAAAGCCACATCATGAAAGGAGTCACCCCCAGGAGCAGGTTGGTCGAAACAATCAGCACTTCGGCAAGGATCAACAGCGGTACAAGGAAAAACACGAATTTCCCCCACAGATACCTCTTGAGGCTCAGTGGCGAGGAGGCGAGAATCCAGTAGGCCTCTCCCTCCCAGCTTACGGCGGTAAAAACAAACCGGGCAGAAACCGCCGAGAGCACGAAGGCAGCAAGGCCCATGTTCAAGAATGCAAGGGTATTCTGAAGAAAATCCAGCCTGACAAAACTCTTTTCGAGCGGAAGCACGCTGAAATTGTACAGGTACACAGCCACCAGCGCCGCCAGCAGCAGCAACTGGGACCACTGGGTATTGTCTCGGAAAAACATCCGGACATCTTTTGCTATTACCGCCCCCACATCAGGGCTGAACGGTTTTCGAACCGCGCGTACGAACAAATCCAGGGCCTTCGAACCTCTCCTGAGTCTTCCCTTGGCCTCCTGGGATTTGGACACTCCGCTGAAATAGGTCCATCTCGCAAGCCACACATTTACGACCAGGGCCGTGGCGGCGGTGAACCAGGTTAGAGAGGTTTCGAAGCCCGTTCCCGCGGCCATGCCGTTCAAATCGTGCCACAGAATTTTTCCTATCCAGGAACTGGGAAGGTACGGTGACTGGGAGGCGCCCATGGCTCCGAGGTATTGGGCCACGGTGAAAAAGGCATCGGGGTTTACCAGGCGCTCCGGCCTCAACATGCGGAAAAGCAGGTAGAGAACGATAACCATGACCACCGAAAGCAGAAAGATTATGTCCCTGGTGCGCCTGGCCGGAAATATATAGACCAGCACCATGGTGACCATTATGCCGGCACCTCCTGCGATCAGGATCATGGCGATGTTCAAATGCAAAAGGGAGAGGTAGAACTCCCAGCCGGGACGATATACGTAGCCGTATGCCAGATAAACCGGAAGACCAAATATCAGCAGCATCCAGGATCCGTCCGCCAGTGTGTGTGCGGCCCTCGAAAGAAACAGCTCCTCGATGGGAACCGGCAGGCTGTGGCAAAGCTCCAGGTCTTTCGAAAGATACAGGTTGGACAGAGACGTGATGATATGGCTGAAGATCAAAAGCCCGAAAAAGGTCAAAAGCACCATGAACAGAAGGTTCCTGGAAAGAAGGTCTCCTATTTCCTCGGCCGAACGGAAGTAGCCCAGCACCCTGCACGAAAGCACGAACATCAAGGCGCAGAAACCCGCAGCCAGGGGCAGGGTCAAAAACATTCGACGCCCTTTTCCGGTGCCTTTCCGCAGGATTACATTTTTAACGCCCAGCAACCGCGGAGTCATCAGGAGGAAAAGATACCTCATCGACCGGCCCTTCCTTTTCGGTGAGAGTCAAAAATATCTGTTCAAGGTCACCTTCTATGCCGGACTTACGCTTCAAACTCTCCGGGCTTCCCCGGGCAACTATTCTTCCCCCCTGTATTATGGCGATTTCCCTGCAAACCTCTTGCGCCACATCCAGCGAATGCGTGGACATAAACACCGTGGTGCCGACGGCGGCCTGCTCGTTGAAAATATCCTTTACAAGCCGTGCTCCCCTGGGATCCAAGCCCACCATGGGTTCGTCGACGATCAGAACACGGGGCTTCGGAAGAAGCGCTGCGCACATTACAAGCCTCTGCTTCATGCCATGGGAAAAACTTTCGATCAGTTCGTTCCGCCAGTTCTTCAGCCCGAAAAGGCTCAGCAATTCAATGATCCGATCATGCAGGCCCGGGCCTTTCTCCAGGAGGTAAACCCCGGCGATGAAATTCAGGAAATCAAGGGCGGTCAATTTTTCATAAAGAAACGGGCGGTCGGGGATGAACCCAACCTGCCGCTTTACAGCTGCGGGGTTAACCGCGATGTCTTCACCGCCGATAATCACCCTGCCGGAGGTAGGTTTCAGCACCCCTGCCATCATCCTGATAGTCGTAGTTTTGCCTGCCCCGTTCGGGCCGAGAAAACCGAAAACCGTTCCTTTTTCCACATGCAGATTCACGCCGTCAACCGCGGAAAAATTTCTGAAACGCTTCGTCAGGTCAACCAGTTGTATCATATGGGAATCTCCAGGTCCGTCGCTGCCTTCTAAAATTTCAGTACCGGTAATCGAGAACTTCAATACCAAGCCTGCCGATCAACCCCGTTATCGCCGCCTGTTTGTCAAGCCCGCCTCGGATCACCGCGATGTGGGTGGCATCCGCCGGCATCTGGTTGACAGTGGCGTCCATGGATACCCAGTCTCCCAGGTAAGCCTCGTTCCATGCATGGTAGTAAAACCTGCCCCTGGTATAAACGAGGCCGGCGCATATCCTGGCAGGAATTCCGGCTGCCCGGAGCAATGCTGCCAGCAGCACCGCGTGTTCGTTGCAGTCCCCGGTCATTGTTCGAAGAACTTCGACTGCGCCCGGTATCGAAAGCACTGGTCGCTTTTCCACATTTCGGTAAACCCAGTGAAGGACCCTGCGGGCCGCTGCCGCAGGATCGGTGGTATCTCCGATAATTCGCATGGAGGCGGAAACAATCTCGGGATGATCGCTCTGGATTCCAGCTCCCGGCGCAAGATAGGGTTCCTTGGCAGTGTCCCCTGCCCTGTACGGTAAAATGTAGGCACCCGGTTGGGGGACGTCCTCGGAACGGATTTCGAGGATATCTCCGCCGGGCCCCAGGCTCTGTCTCGGGCCTGTCCATTCAAACGGCTGAGATTCCAAGCCCGGGGCACCCTGTATTCCTTCCAGCCTGATCTTCAGATACGAAACCTGTGAAGGATTCTTTATTCTTCCCCTGGGTTTAACCGCGGCGATTTCGTAGAAATCCCCCCCGCCGCTTGCATCAAGGCCGAAAGGAGCAGTGGCCCCGCCGGCCTTCACCATGGTAAGCCCCATAACCCCTTGCTGTTTCAGTAAAACCCCGTGCTCGTCAATCCAGAACTGGACAGGCGTCCCCCAGAATTCGGCCTCCAACCGGAAACCGTTGTAAGACACCCCCTTGATCTCGACGCTATCCTTCTCGGCAACCGTTATCTCGACCGTTGTAACCGCCATTGTCGAGGGATCGAAAAGCGGCACGCGAAAGGAATCCCCCACCCGGATCGGCCTTGCCTTGAAAAAGTGGTCCATCCCCGCCCCAAGGGTCGGCCTGGACTCGAGCGCGATGCGGCTGACCGAGTCCCCCCCGCCGGCGCCGCCGGTTTCCACCTCCATGAAGTCCCCCTTGACCTCTCCGGAAGCGTGAAAAGCGACCACCCCGGAATATACATCGAAATCGAAACGTTCCACCAAAAAATTACTGTCCAGAACAGCGCGGGTGACTGTCCTGACTTCATTCACCCGGCCCATTAGGTTGAGGCGGAGAAAGATTTCATCGAAAACCACATAGCCTTCTTCAAGGGGAGTCAGGGACTTGGAAGAATAACCCACCTTGTCGCCGTCCAGGTAGATCTCCATCCACTCCTGGGACGGGTCCACTCCCGAAAGGGCCGCATACCCCTGCCCTTCTACCCGGTGGGGAGCGGTGGTACGCATCACCAAAACAGAGACCATAACCAGCCACGTCCCCACGATGGCGATGCTCAATAATGTGAAAAATATTTTTCCTTTCATAAAATCTCCGCCCCCGGAGATCCGGCTTAAGGGCGGGATCTCATAGCCGGGAGGGCGTTTTCCTTCAGGGGGTGATTTTGACAGAAAGCTTGCAGCCGGGTCTTATGAATATCACCTACACAGGCTGTGTGTACACCGGCTGCCAGAAAGGCGGGGAACCATCATTCTTACATCTTATATTTTCCGAAATCCTCGGGATTCAAATTTTCAAGGATTTCCTGCCATTTCTTTCCCTTCTCGGACTTGTCTTCAGCCTCCGCTTTCAGATCGATCTGGCTGGAATTATTGATCACCTCTTCGGAAACATAAATCGGGGCCTTCACCCTCAATGACAGTGCCAGTGCATCGCTCGGCCGCGCATCCACGGACAGTTCCTTACCGTTATGAAGGAAATGAATCTGGGCATAGTAGGTGTTATTTTTCAAATCACACACTTCCACCTTCACCACTTTCATTTCGATTAAATCAAGCACATCTTTAAACAAGTCGTGTGTCATGGGCCGGGCGAACTTAATGCCCTCGAGTTCACTGGCTATGGCCGTGGCTTCAAGCAGCCCGATCCAGATGGGAAGAGTCTGCTCGCCGTCAACCTCTTTCAGTATTACAATCGGGGTATTGGTGACAGGATCCACAGTCAACCCTGAAATCACCATTGGCTTGTACATGAAAACCTCCGCTTGGGACAGAAAAAAGATTCTATTTGCCTCCCATTTTTAATCACATGGCGGCCATTTGTCAACCAGCTCCTACGCTCGGTTCAAGCTTGACGGCCTCGTAAGAAGTCAAAATAGCGATGTCCCTCGGGGTCGGGGTCGCTATCGGGATCGGTA
>CAYXDR010000224.1:0-5677 GCA_964463515.1 uncultured Desulfobacteraceae bacterium
GTTGAGGGAAAGGGCCTGGTGTACCGGCACCGCCGGAACCGTCAATTACAACATCGGTAGCCTGAGCGTTTGCGGGGATTTCAAGTATCCTTGGCTAAAGAGTTGTCTAGTTGCAAAGCTTGTAATTTTTTTGAGGAGATAAAAACTGGAAACGTATTATTCTATTTTATTTTCACTAATTGTTTCTGTTTTGATGTATTTTGGATTTGTCGCAATCCTTAATACGGATAAAGGAAAAGTTTATATCGGGAGCAAGTGGTATTATCATCCCAATGCTATTTGTATCTGGAGAGTTTTTATAGGCCTTGCCGGTGCCTACCTTTATTTTGTTGCCGGTAGGCATACTTCGGGAATCCTTCTTTTTACGATTTCCGCCGTTCTCGACGGAGTAGACGGGCTGGTTGCGAGAAAGTGCGATCTGGTCACCCCGTTCGGAGAACAAATAGATCCTTTCTGCGATAAGCTGACTTACCTGCCTCCGATGCTTTTTTTCGCTTACGAAGGGCGGCTTAGTGTCGAGGCTGTGTGGTTGCTTATAATTATCGAAGCAAGCGGGCAATTTCTGGTTAGATATATAATTAAAAAGTTTACACGGTTTTCAGTTGCTGCCAATAATTTTGGTAAAATAAAAGCCGTATTATGTTTCTCGTTAATTATATATTGTGCTATTTTAAAAGATGATATAAAAATTCCCGATATATCAAGTCAGATGCTGCAACTCTGTATAATAATGTCCATCGCCTCCATCGTTTTCAAGAGCATTCCCAATAGGTATTACGCGGATATTTTATCTGTGCTGAATCTTATGTGCGGCATTATCGGGATGATACTTGTGCTAAATGGTATGTATGTATACACCGCCATAGCAATTCTGGCCGGCCAAATATTCGATTTGTTCGACGGGCGTATGGCCGAGAAGCACGGCGGCACGCGGTTCGGGCCGTTGTTCGACGATGTTGCGGATATGGTAAGCTTCGGGCTTTGCCCCGCCACGATGATTATCCTCAGAGGTTCGATGAGCGCTGTGGCGGTGATTGTCGGAGCGGCTTATTTTTTCTTTGTCGGCTTTCGTTTATGGAGGTTTATTGCGGTCGACAAACACGACCAGTCTCTTCCGCCTGGTATTTTCAACGGCTTGCCGAGCCCGGCTGGCGCGATGGTGGCGCTGGGGGCTTGTCTTTTTTGGGAAGAACTATGGGTAACATCCATTGTGGTTCTATTTGTTTGTATATTATTGGCGAGTCATATTAGATTTGTTCATTTCGGCAGAGTTATTATTGCTAAGTTACCTAGAATAGTTGTAATAATTGGTGGATTTATGATAACTTTTATATTGGCGTATATTATTAAGTTTAACAGCAATGAATTGTTGGGCGCATTCCTTTTAGTTTCTTTTTTGCTTTATGTCATAATAAACAGCAGGATGATTATATCGTTTAATAAAAGGCTATAAGAGTTGTAATGAATGTAATTAGAATATTGCCTGAAGATGTGGCCAGTCAAATCGCCGCGGGCGAAATCGTCGACAGGCCTGCATCCATCGTCCGTGAGCTCCTCGATAACAGCCTGGATGCAGGAGCGGACAGGATTTCGATTCAAATACAGGCAGGAGGTGTAAAGCTCATAAAGGTGGCTGACAACGGTGGGGGAATGAGCAGGGACGATGTGCTGCTGTCTGTTGAACGACACGCTACAAGCAAAATCCGTGCGGCGGAGGATTTGTTTTCCATTCGTTCACTGGGGTTCAGGGGGGAAGCGCTTCCAAGCATTGCGGCTGTTTCCAGGCTGACTATCACCAGCCGGGTCTCAGGAGAGCTGGGAGGCCATCGGCTCTGTGTTTCAGGAGGCAGGCTGGACAGTATTGAAGAGGCGGGTACACCCGAAGGAACGATAGTTGAGATCAGGGACGTGTTTTTTAACATGCCTGCACGCCGTAAGTTTTTGAGGGCTCCAAGAACAGAGGCCGGGCATGTAGCGGAAACAGTGAGCCGGATGCTTCCTGCTTATCCGGATGTTTTTTTTAAGCTTAAGGAAGGTGTGCGGGAGATTATCAGTGCGCCGCCTTCCCCTGAGCTCGTCCCGAGATTGGCTTTGCTTACAGGGCGCGAAACCGCCGAAGCCATGCTGCATGCCGAAGAGCGATTCGAAAGTTTCACCGTCCAAGTCTGGGTCGCCCCTGGAGAATTTTCAAGGTCCCGGGCCGACAGGCTTTTCATGTACGTAAACAGGAGGTATATCAGGGACAGAATCCTTACACGGGCAGTCCTGGAGGGATATGGCGAGAGGCTTATGAAAGGTACATACCCACAGGCCGCAGTGTTCCTGGATTTGGATCCGGGGCTGGTGGATGTAAATGTTCATCCGACGAAGCAGGAAATCCGTTTCCATGACGGAAACGCTGTTTTCAGGGCCGTGGCTGCTACGGTGAATCGATGTCTCGGAAAGCCTGTTCATTCCATCCCTGAAGAGATTTATCCGGCTGACCCATTTGCTATGCACTCTTTTTCCGAAGAAACGGAGGTGTCTGAGCCCGAATGGAAATACCGGGAACATCTTGGCGGAGAAGGATTCTCCTCTCCCATGTTCGAGGACACGGAAGCCCCGGAGCAGTTTTCGTTTGCCCCGGCGGCCAGGCTTCTGGGTTCAATAGGGGGGACCTACCTGGTCTTCGAAACCGAAGAAGGCATGCTGATGGTAGATCAGCACGCCGCCCATGAACGTATATTGTACGAAGAATTGAAACAAGGGGTTCATGATTCCGGCATTCAGACGCAGGCATTATTGTTGCCGCTGCAGTTTGAATTATCCTCTGGTGAGAAAAGGATTCTGGAACAAAAGGGGGGTGTTCTGTGGAAGCTCGGCATCCAGTTGGAGCATTTCGGTGGAAGTACCTTTATTTTAAGAACGGTTCCGGTAATGCTCGATCGGCTGAATTGGAAGGAGTTTCTCCCTGAGCTGATAGCTTCCTTGGATGAAGTCGGTTTCGATGAGGAAAGGGTTTTCGAAGCGGCCATAGCAACGATGGCCTGTCATGGCGCCATAAGAGCGCAGGACACTGTTACCGATTCCGAAATTTCCGCGCTTTTATCGCGGCTTCGAAAGGCTGATATGCCTGGAAATTGCCCTCATGGCCGACCTGTTTTCAAGCTTATTTCCTTCAGGGAGATTGAAAAAATGTTCAGGCGGGTGGTTTGATGACCGTCGGACAAAAAATAGTTGTGATTGCAGGACCCACAGCGAGCGGAAAAAGTGACACGGCAGTGGCGCTTGCCTCCAGGATCGGAGGCGAAGTGGTCAATGCGGATTCCATGCAGGTCTATCGGGGCATGGACATAGGCACGGCCAAGCCTTCCTGGATGGACAGGACCAGTGTAGCCCATCACATGTTGGATGTCGTCGACCCGGACGAGGACTTCAATGCGGCGATTTACCGTAGGATGGCCGTTCCGATTATCGGGGACATAGCCGGTCGCGGTCGAACAGCCCTGATAGTTGGCGGGACAGGTCTTTATATCAGGGCGCTTATCGGAGGAATTTTCGACTGCCCGCCGTCTGATGCACATTTGCGTAAAAAGCTTGTCGCCATGTATGACGAACTTGGTCCTGAGGCTCTTCATTTCCGTTTGGATGAACTCGACCCGGAAACCGCCCGTAGTATCCACCCGAATGACCGTGTTCGGGTGACCAGGGCTCTCGAGATTATACATTTGACCGGGCAAAGGCCGTCCCGCCTGGCCGGTGCCCACGGTTTCGGACAAAGGATGTTCGATGTTCTGTACTTGTGCCTGGATGTTGAAAGGCAGGAACTTTACCGCCGGATCGACAGCAGAAGCTGCAAAATGGTGGAGGCCGGGCTTGTCGAAGAAACATCTTCGCTTCTGGCGGCGGGCTTCGGCCCTGAATTGAAGCCGCTGAAAGGCCTTGGCTACCGGCACATGGTCGATTATCTGCAGGGCGTCTATAGTCTGGATGAAGCCGTTGCAGCACTTCAACGGGACACCAGGCGATATGCAAAGAGGCAGATGACCTGGTTCAGGAAAGTACCTGAGGCGCTTTGGGTGGCTGCGCATGACTTTGATCGCGTCTATGACGAGGCCAGCCGGCATTTGGCGTTGTGAAACGGCAGAGGGTCGTCACCAAGGTGTTTTTCCTTCACTTGCCCTCAGAAGCGATGTAGTATTCTAACGATGCGGGCATTTTGGGAAACACTGTAAACAATGAAAAGGAGTTTTTGAATGTACAGGGTTATTAGACCCCAAAAAGCATTAAAGGCTTTGTTCCTGGGATTCTTTTTGTCCTGGACATTGTCCTGTGCTTCCGGAACCCACGGCACACTGGGCCTTCTGGGAACGCCAGGCCAGCATGTAAGAAGCGGCTTTACCTTTATCCAGAAAAGATATCTGGTGGATGCTGAAAGGGAGTTTTCTTCTGCACTGGAAATAGATCCGACATTTTCAGATGCGCATCGAGGACTTGGTCTTGTTTATCTGATGAGCGGGCGTTATCGGAGCGCTGCCAGGGCGCTCGAAAGGGCCCTTGAATACTCCCCTTCGGACAGGGCTTCTGCACTGGTTTATGTGGCGTTTATCAGGTTCCATACGGAGCAGAAAGAGGACATGTGGCTCTATGAGGCTGTGAACAGTTTCGCAAAGGCGCTTCTATACACGAAAAATTTACCGGACGCCTACTATTACATGGGTGTCGCCTTCAGGGAGGCCGGCGATTTTGCTCTTGCCGAAAAGGCCTTCGAACGGGTCCTGGAAAGCGACAATCCTCTGAATCCGGAAGCCGAGTGGGCATTGAACGAGGTGAAAAGAAACATGCCCCTGGATAGGAATTGAACTCATGAAACGTCCTGGTTTCGAGGCTGTAATAAAAAGTCTCTTGATGATTTCAGTTTTCATGCTGTCGGTCCGGCTGGCCTGGCCGGCTTTTTCAGCCGGAGTGCCGGAGTTTCCATCTGAAATAGAAGCTGTTGGAAGCGGTGACATCGTGGAAGCCAATGAAGTAAAGGCCAGGGAGGCTGCGACGGCCGATGCGGTGCGTAACGCCCTGACGGAGTATGTTTCCGAAGGCCTGGGCAAGGAATTGACCGAAGAGTATTCTTTACGTATCAACGAACAGGTCCTCCCGCGTGCCGAAGATCTGGTCGAGAATTTCCTGATTCTTTCAGAATACAGCGGCGGAGACCGACTATCGGTGTTTTTGCGTGTGAAATTCAACAGAGACCTGGTTGTGGACTTGCTTAGAGAGTCCGGAGTGTCCTTCGAATCGAGCCGGCCCAGCGCCGGCGACAAGGGCGGCTGGCCCGGGGGAGGAGCAGACGGATTCACGACGGTTTTCGTAGTGCTGGAAGGAGAGGGAGCGCTTGAGGATTCAGAGGTTTTGGAGCGGCATATTGCGGAAGAAATCCCCGGTGTTGAGTCGGTGAGAATTGCCCGGCTGGCTAAAGGCCGTGTCGTGCTGGAGGTCGTCTTTCAGGGCGACCCCATGGTGCTTGCCGGAGCATTCGTGGGCGAATGGAGCCCTTCTCCTGTTGAATCGACCTTCGTTGGAAAAGCTGTAATAGGGCTCAGGCGGACAGGTGCAGCACCGCAGATGACATATTGATGGTGGAGCCGGGGGCAAATTCGGTTCTTGACAATCGCAAAGGACACTGGTAGTAAACTGGTGCTTT
>CAYXDR010000225.1:0-1857 GCA_964463515.1 uncultured Desulfobacteraceae bacterium
GGGCGCTAGGTGCCGCATGGCTAGATGTATCAATGTGGCGTGGTGGTGCTGAATGTCAAATTTTGTTCCTGTCCTTTTGGAGTTGGAAAAAGTGGGCGGGTGAATGTAGATCAAGTCGAATATGTTCCTGGATGTCCGGAGCCAGTCGAGACAGTCGGCCTGAACCAGCCTGTGGTTTTCTTCGGACAACCCATTCAGAGAGAGATTGTATCCGGCCCAGTTCAGGTAAACCGGCGAGGCATCCACGAGCGTAGTTTGCCGTGCACCGCCTAACGCGGCATGAACGGTGGCGGTGCCGGTGTAGCCGAATAAGTTGAGAAATCTCGTGCCCTCGGCCCATTTCCCGAGCAGTTGCCTGGTGCCGCGGCTTTCCAGGAACAGCCCTGTGTCCAGGTAGTCTGTAAGATTCACCAGAAAGCGGCATCGTCCTTCGCCAACTTCCAGGAGTTTTCCTTTGTATCCGGTTTTCAGGTATTGAGAAAATCCTCTCTGTCTAGAGCGGATTTTCACTATAATGCTTTTTTTTTCGAGGCCGAACATCTCTGCGAGATCCCGTACCACTCTGCGGAGCCTTTCCGTGGCTTTGGACGGCGGGATATGGTTTGGTGGGGCGTATTCCTGCACCAGAAGCCTGCCTTCATAGAGGTCCACCGCCACATTGAATTCCGGGATGTCGGCGTCGTAAATCCTGTAACATGTGATGGATTCCCGTTTTGCCCATGTTTGGAGGCGTCGCAGATTTTTTCTGATTCTTCCGGCGAAAGCCCCGTCCGGACTGGACGACACAGCCGTTTGACGTTTAGGCGGCAGCTTTTCGGCAGGGGCGAAAACGGTGAGCCGGCATTTGATGGGACCGTTGAACAGGCTGTAGCTGCGCTCCGGGTTAAGAGTGAACCAGGACTCAGGTGCGTCTTCGGCGGTGAGCAGTGCGGTTGTCCATCCAGGCAGCCATCGGCGTATTTTTCTTCCAAGGCATGCATAAAGGAAACGGAGCGAAAAGGATGAATCGAGACGTCGGCCGTAGGGAGGATTGGAAACCACGAAGCCGGCTTTGCCCCGCATGCAGGAGGGAGGAACGCTGAAACGGGCGATTTGCCTTTTTTCGATGTGTATCAGGCCCTTGAGCCCTGCGCGTTCGATGTTCCCCACCGCCGCCGCCACTGCGCTCCTGGAGGCATCGTAGCCGATTATCGACGGCCAGCTGCGCTTTTTGGCCTGTTCGCTTTTCTGAAAAGCTTCCTCCCGCAGGCGTTTCCATATTCCTTCGTCATGACCGAGCCATCCGTGAAAACCGAAGCGCTTGCGGAAGAGGCCGGGCGCGGTTTCTCCATACATGAGCGCCGCTTCAATCAAGAGTGTGCCCGAGCCGCACATCGGGTCAACCAGTGGTGGTGGGGCCGCGTCGTTGTACGGCCAGCCGGATAGATGAACAATGCCTGCGGCGAGGGTTTCCCTGAGTGGAGCCTGGCCGCCTGAAAGGCGGTAGCCTCGTTTGTGCAGGCCTCCGCCGGCCATGTCTATGCTCAGGAAGGCCGCGTTTTTTTCAAGATATAAGTAGAGGGTTAAATCCGGGTCTTTTGGGTCGACATCGGGTCTGCGCCCGAATTCCGCAGTAAACCGATCCACAACTGCATCTTTGAGCCTCAGGGCGGCAAAGTGGGTGTTCAAAATGGATGCCTGTTTTGCCTTGCAAATTACGGAGACTGTCTGTTCCGGGTGAAAGTATGCAGGCCAGTCTATTTCGAGCGCCCGGTGGTAAAGTTCGTCTGCATCCTGTGCTTTCACTTCCGCCACCGGCTTGAGCACATGATGGGCGAGGCGGGACCATAGGCAGGTCCGATAGGCGGTTTCCAGATT